>DAOUEO010000214.1:0-1550 GCA_034430455.1 Dehalococcoidia bacterium
GGAGAGCCGGGGCGCGCACTATCGCACCGATTTCCCGAAGCCGCGCGAGTCGTGGCGACGGCACATCGTATTCCGCAAAGATGACTAGAGAGACGCAGCCGCCTCTGGATGACGAATACCTGCGCCGGGTGATCGGCGACGCCCTGGCGGAGGACAGCGCCGCGGAGGACGTCACGACCGGCGCCCTCGTGGCCCCCGAGCTGCGGGGGAGCGCCGTGATCGTCGCCAAGGAGGCGGGGATCGCGGCGGGGCTTCCCGTGGCCGCCGCCGTCTTCCAGGCCGCCGACCCCTCCCTCAGCTTTCAGATGCGCGTCCCCGACGGCGCGAGCATCGCCGTGGGAGAGACCGTAGCAGAGGTCGAGGGGCGGGTAGCGTCCATACTGCGCGCCGAGCGGGTGGCGCTGAACTTCCTGCAACGGCTGTCCGGCATCGCGACGGCGACGGCGCGGCTGGTGGAGGCGGCCGGCGGGCTCCCCACGCGCATCCTCGACACCCGCAAGACGACGCCCGGCCTGCGCCCCCTGGAGAGGTACGCCGTCCGCATGGGAGGGGGACAGAACCATCGCTACAACCTCGCCGACGGCATCCTGGTGAAGGACAACCACTGGCGCGCCGTCCGCGCCCAGTCCGGCGACATCGCCGGCGCGGTGCGGCGGCTGCGGGAGCGGGCGACGCAGGGGCTCCGCGTGGAGGTGGAGGTGACGTCGCTCGCGGAGGCGGAGGAGGCGCTGGCGGCGGGGGCGGACATCCTCCTGCTCGACAACATGGGGCCGGCGGAGATGCGGCAGGCGGTGGAGCTGGCGCGCGGCCGCGCCCAGACCGAGGCGTCGGGGGGGATCACGCTGAAGAACGTCCGCGCCGTCGCGGAGACGGGGGTCGACTACATATCAGTCGGCGCGATAACCCACTCGGCGCCCGCGCTCGACATCAGCCTGGAGTTGGAGCTTCCCCCGTCTATGACGGGGGAAGCCGTTCGGTCGTGGATGTGACGCCTCGCGCGCACACAGCGGCGTCAGCGTGGTCGCCGCAACATGGACGTCTTTCTTCCCACCCACCCGCCCTAGGGGTGTTATTGGGAATCTGGGGGACACCCCCAGACCCCCGTCAGAGGGGGCCAGCCCCCTCTGAACTCCCCCAGGACTGCGCAAAGCTATTCTGCTGACGACCATGAGGCTGGAGCATGAGACGCCTGACCCACACTGATACTGCCACATCCCCCTTACAAACGACCCTCCCCTCTGCTATCATGAGCCTGTGACGGCGTCATCCCGTCGGCCGGCCACGGCCGCCCACACGGTCAATCAGCCAGAACCGCCCCTCATAGATTCGCAAGAAAAAAGTTTTCGCCAAACAACATCAATCAAACCCGCCGGGGCCACGTCTCAGACTCGGCGACCCCTACTCGTAGACGACGACCCGCGTGCCGTAGCGGGCGAAGTCCCAGAAGAACTTGGCGTCCTCGTAGAGCATCCCCACGCAGCCGTGGCTGGAGGCGACGTTGCCGAAGTAGCTGGTGGGCCGCCAGTAGTTGGCGTGAAGCGCCATCCCGC
>DAOUEO010000215.1:0-3067 GCA_034430455.1 Dehalococcoidia bacterium
TCGGCGTGTCCTCGAGGACGATGCACTCCTTAGGCGCCACGCCCAGCCTCTCCGCCGTGTAGAGGAAGATGTCCGGCGCCGGCTTCCCGTGCTCCACCATCGTGCGCGAGACGATGACCTCGAAAGAGCCGTCAAGCCCCGTCGCCGCCAGGAGGGACGCGATCCAGTTGGGCCACGCCGATGAGGCGAGGGCATACGGTATGCCCCGGCGGCGCAGCTCGGCCAGGAGCGGGCGCGCCCCCGGCAGCGGCTCCTGCGGTTGCCGCAGCAGCGTCTCCATTGTGTGGTCGTAGCGCCGCACGCACTCCTCGTATGCCTCCGGCGGCAGGGAGAAGCGCTCGATGACCTTGCTCCAGGTCGCCTCCACCGTCGTGCCGATCGTCTCCTCGTTCTCCGCCGGAGTCAGAGCGACGCCGTAGGTCTCCAGGACCTGATTGATCCCCTCCAGGTACAGCGGCTCGCTGTCGGCGAGCACGCCGTCCATGTCGAAGATAACCGCCCGGAAACGACCCAATGCTATTCCTTGCTTCTGAGTTGGGGGAAAAGGATGACCTCGCGGATCGAGCGCTGGCCGGTGAGGAGCATCACCAGCCGGTCGATCCCGATGCCCAGGCCGCCGGTAGGGGGCATGCCGTGCTCCAGCGCGAGCAGGAACTCCTCGTCGAGCATCTCCACCTCCTCCTCGCCCGCCGCCCGCCGTCGCGCCTGCTCTAGAAAGCGCTGCCTCTGGTCCACGGGATCGTTCAGCTCCGTATAGGCGTTGCCCAGTTCGAGCCCCCCGCCGAAGGGCTCGAAGCGCTCCACCAGGTCGGGGTTGTCCGGCTTGCGCTTCGCCAGCGGCGACAGCGCCGCCGGGTAGTCCATCAGGAACGTCGGCTCGACAAGCTGGGGCTCCACGCGGGCCGACAGCAGCTCGTCGACCAGCTTCGCCCAGTCGGCCTCCGGCGGCGCCTCGATCCCCATCGCCCGGATCGTCGCCCGCAGCCCCGCCTCGTCCCGCCGGTACTCCTCCAGGTTGACGCCGGCGTGCTGGAGGAGGGCGTCGTTGACGGTGATCCGGCGCCAGGGTGGGGCGAGGTCGATCTCGCCGTCGCCGCAGGGGACGCGCGTGGTGCCCATGACCTCCCTGGCGACCGCCGCCACCAGCTCCTCGACCATCGCCGCCACGTCGTTGTAGTCGGCGTAGGCCTCATAGCTCTCCATCATCGTGAACTCGGGGTTGTGCCTCGTCGATATCCCCTCGTTGCGGAAGATGCGCCCGATCTCGTAGACCTTGTCGAAGCCGCCGATGATCAGCCGCTTCAGGTACAGCTCCGTCGCTATGCGCAGATAGAGGTCGCGGTCGAGCGCGTTGTGATGGGTGACGAAAGGCTTGGCCGCCGCTCCCCCCGCCTCGGGGAGGAGCACAGGCGTCTCCACCTCCAGGAAGCCGCGCCCGTCCATGAAGCGGCGGATAGCGGCGATGATCTGGATGCGCAGCCCGAAGAGACGCCGCGCGTCGTCGTTGGCGATGAGGTCGAGGTGGCGCTGCCGGTAGCGCGTCTCCGTGTCCACCAGGCCGTGCCACTTCTCGGGGAGGGGCTGGAGGGACTTGGCCAGTAGCGTGTACTCGGCCGCCTCGACCGAGACCTCGCCGGCGCGGGTGCGTAAGAGGGCGCCGCGCACGCCGACGAAATCGCCGATGTCCAGGTCGGCGAGGGCGGCGTAGGGTCTGGCGCCCAGGATATCGCTCTTGAGATACGCCTGGATCTTGCCCGAGCCGTCCCGCAGGTCGATGAACGTGGCCTTCCCCATGTCGCGCAGGGCGGTCAGGCGCCCGGCGACCGTCGCCGTCGGCGGATCGCCGGACTGCGCCTTCTCCCACTCCACGAAGGCATTGATCGCCTCCTGCGCCGTGTGCGTGCGCCGGTAGCGGGGAGGGTAAGGGTCGACGCCGCGCGCCCGGATACGCGCCAGCTTCTCCTGGCGGAGCTGAAAGGCCTCCTCGTTTCGAGCCGACATAGCAGAACCTAAAGCCGATGTTCAGAGATCAAACGGCGGGCGACCGTGTGCCCGGCCCGCCCGTCGCCGTCCGCTGGACCTGCACCCAGGCCGTCAGGATATGCCTGTGATGGTGAGTCTTATCGTCCCTGCCGGCGCCTTCACCAGCACCGCGTCGCCGACCCCCTTGCCAATGAGGCCGCGACCCACCGGGGACTCGTTGCTGATGCGCCCCTCCTTGGGCTCCGCCTCGGCGCTGCCGACGATAGAATAGGTCTCCTTCGTGCCCTTGGGGGTGAGCACGGTCACCTTGGAGCCCAACCGCACCTTCTTGGAGCGGTGGGCCTGCTCCTCGTTGATCATCTCGGCATTGGCGGTTATCTTCTCCAGGGTGAGGATGCGTCCCTCCACGAACGCCTGCTCGTTCTTGGCGTCCTCGTACTCGGCGTTATTCTGCGTGCTGGCCAGCTCCTTCGCCTGATGAATGCGAGCGGCTACCTCCTGGCGGCGGACCGTCCGCAGGCGCTCGAGCTCCTTCTCCAGCTTGGCCAGACCCTCTTTGGTCAAGGGAACCGGCTTATCCGGCATCGCTTCACTCCTGGCGCTATCTCAAAAAAGAGACTGAGCGCGCCGGGCCCTCAGTCAATGGTGTTTCCAAGTGGGGACTATTATAGACAACCCGCAAGTCACTTGTAAACCCCTCACGCTGGCCCATGTCAAAGTAATCGACGGCGAGGCTGCTCTTCTGAAGGGAGGGGCGCCGCCACGGAATCGCCTCCGCGGGCGCGCTCCCGCCTGCCGTGATCCCCTTCGTCTTGGCGGCGAAAAAGGGCGCATGCTACAATGTGCCCGTTGACCGGGACCGCCCGCAGCTTATTATCCTGAGGATTGGCCACGGAAGAGATGCCTAGCAGGTTGCGCCTGGCGCTCGCGCTGGTTCTTCTTGTCCTGTTTGCCGCGACGATAGGGGGCGCCGTGGGTGGGTTCACCGTGCGCCTGCTGGACGAGGACGGATCGGAGACCCCCTCGCCGAGCGCGGTTGCCGACGAACCACCGGTGGTGCTTGCGGAGGACGCGGCGGTGATCG
>DAOUEO010000216.1:0-1912 GCA_034430455.1 Dehalococcoidia bacterium
ACGGAGATCCAGTACATCCAGTTCGTGGTCATCGCCCTCCTGCCGGAGGACGCGGGCAACGTCCAGATCCGCTATCTCCTGGGGGGCGCCGCGACGGAGCCGTTCGAGATCGGCAACGCGAAGTTCATCTTCGTGAGCAAGGAGGAGCCGCGGTTCGGGGAATGGGTGCACTTCGAGCGCAACATACGCGACGACTTCCAGCAGCAATGGGGTGAGGCGCCGGAGGAGGTGAAGGAGCTGCGGGTCTTCTTCGAGGCGCGCTACGATACGCCGACGGCGACACAGCCGGAGATCGGCGGCGAGGTTTACTACGACGATCTCTACGTCGGGAGCAAGGCGGAGGCGCCTACTTACCCCTAGCGCATAAGGCGCGCGATGAGCGAGGGGCTGGTTGACAGACAAAGCGCGCCGAGTTTGCCTGCCCACTCCCTGTCAATCTCGAGCGTTTCCCTATCGAGTGCCGCCGCGCTGTCGGTTTCCGGCGAAGCGCAGGCAGAACCCCCCAGCGGCCGCGGCGATCACGCCAGCCAGCAGCGAGACCTTGAGGACCCAGGAAGAACCACTGTCCGTGGGACCGCCCCCAGTGGACGGGGGTGCCGCTATTGGCCCGGTTGTTCCGCCATCCGGCGGAGGAGCGGTGACGACGGGTGGCGGCGCAAGGGTGACTGTCGGCGGGGGCGATGGCGGCGACGGTGTGGGCGGCGGCGTGTGGGTGGGGCCGGGTTCGACCTTGGTATCGGCGCCCCCCTGACAGGGCATGGCCGGAGAGGGGCAACCGCCCATCTTGGAGTGTTCCGGGCCAAACACGTCCAAGTACTCGATGCCGACCTCGTCTACGCCGACATCGGCGACCTTGAGGGTAAGGACGGCCAGCGCGCCCCAGCTTTCATTGTCGCCCAGAGTGTGAGAGCCAGAATCCATGGTATTGACGCAGGTGATACGGGCCAGTCCCTGATCGCAATACGGATCCTCGCGAGGGGGAGGAAACACGCACATCCAGCCATCGCCGAGGCCGTCGCCCCAGCGGGTCTGGCCGGCGTTGGCATCGGGGTTGTCATCCAGACACGGCCCAACGGCGCAATCCCTTTCGACACACTCGTCCAGCGTGTCGTCATAACTTATCCTCAGATTGAACGCGTAGAGGGGTTGCGAGAGGCCGGCGACGCAGACGGCCAACTGGTGCTGGTCGCCCAGGTATTCCGTCGTCTCGCTATCGATATGGTTGGGATCGCATGGCCCCTCGCCGTTGGTGATATCCTTGTCTATGTAGGCCCAGAGCGTAGGCACCGGCGTGGGCGTATTGCCCTGGGCGAAGACCCCGCGCGCACCTGGGCTCAAGTGCCCGGCAACAGCCAACCCAATAACGACAGCAACGACCGCCGACAAGGCTATTGAGGGCCAGAACCACCGCCACATTTCGCTGCCTCCTTTGGGTTGGGGTCGGCTATCGATGCAGGCTCATCTTCCCAGCGGTCCCCCAGGGACTTGGCCGGCCGATCTAGCTCCATCCGTTGTACCCATATAAGCACCTCGATGATGCGCCGTCAAGACCTTTCGGAAAGGAAGTTTGCAGAGACTTCGAGGGTGCTCGGAGGGCAAGGCGCAATCAGGATCAGTGTGTAGAGCGTCGACTAGGTTATCGGGGGCGGCGCCAGCCAGTCGTAGCCGATCGTGGCGTCGTCGTGTGGGAGGCGCCCCTCCTGTTTGGGGTCGTAGACGCTGGAGTTCAGGTAGACGAGGTGGGTGGGCTCGCTCAACGCCTTGCAGCCATGAGCGACGCCGGCGGGTATCTTGAGGAGCTGCGCCGGGTAGCGCTCTCCCAGGAAGAGCTCCTGGAGCTGGCCCTTCGTCGGGGAGCCGTCGCGGGTGTCGTAGAGAGCGACCTTCAGGTCGCCGGCGACGACGTACCACC
>DAOUEO010000217.1:0-1701 GCA_034430455.1 Dehalococcoidia bacterium
GAGATTGACATCGTCGATCAGGGCGGTGGCGATGCCGCGCATCAGGTTGGAGCCGGTGCGGTTATGAAGGGGCCGGTAGCCGGCCGCGCGGGCGACGCTGGAAAGCATGTGGGCGGTAGTCGTCTTACCGTTGGTGCCGGTTATGACGATGGAGCCGTGGCCGAGCTGTGTCCGCAGCTCGGCGACCAGCCGCGGCGCGACCCTCAAGGCGACCAGGCCGGGGATCGCCGTGCCGCCGCCCCGTCTGAGGGCGCGGCTGGCGACGCCGGCCGTCTTGCCCGCCCCTACCGCCGCCAGCGTCCGCCAGGAAGGACTCACCTTCGCTGCTCCCATCATCCTCTAGTGGATGACCCGCTGCGCCACCAGCAGGCGGATGATCGCGTCCCTGCTCAGCAGCCCCACCAGGCGCTCGTTCTCCACGACCGGCGTGTGCCGGACGTCCTCTCCTTCCATGTCCTGGAGGACGGTAGCGAGATCCGTCTCAGGGTCGACGATGCGGACCTCAGAGCTGGGCTTCATTGCCCCGCCGGCGGTGACGCTGGCCCACTGAGCGCGGGGCACCGCCAGTAGCTGCTCGTAGCCCAGAAGGCCGGTGACCCGTTCGTTCTCCGTAATGAGGAGGCAGATCCCGGGAAGGCTGCCGGTGTGCCCCCGCGCCAGGTCCTCGAGGGTAAGCCAGCCGGGCACGGTGTTGAAGTTCCGGGACATGACGTCGCCGGCTTTCTGCGAGCGCAGGAACTCGAGGACCTTCAACTGCCGCCAGCTCTGGCGGGCGGCGCTCTCGAGAAAGAAACCCAGGAAGACAAACCACAGGCCGGAGAGCGGCGTCAGCCACGACAGGTTGCCGACGATAGCCACCACGCCGGCCAGGATGAGGAGATAGGCCATCAACCGGCCGCACCAGGAGGCGAGGAAGGTGGCGCGCCGGAAGTCGTTCGTGGCTCCCCAGAGGATGGAGCGCAGCACGCGGCCGCCGTCCAGGGGGAAGCCGGGGGCCATGTTGAACAGGGCCACGCCCAGGTTCATGACCATCAGCCATTCGATCATGACGGTGACAGGCTCCTCGCCGCCGGAGCCGACGGCCCACCAGAGCAGGAGGAAGAGCCCGGCCAGCAGCACGCTGGTCGCCGGCCCGGCCAGGGCCATGACGAACTCGACGAAGGGGCGCGTCGCCTCTTTGGTGATCTGGGCGACACCCCCGAAGATGAAAAGGGTGATGCCCTTGACAGGGATGCCGTAGGCGCGGGCGACGAGGCTGTGGGCCAGCTCATGGAGGAGGATAGAGGCGAAGAAGAGGAGCCCGCTGACCACCGCCAGCAGCCAGTGCACGGTCGCGCCGCTGTCGGGCAGCCACTCCGGGTATACCCACAAGCCGAGGAGGATGATGACAAAGCCGAAGGTCAGGAACCAGGAGGGGTCGAGGCGGATCGGTATCCCGAGGATCCTGACCAACGGTATTGATGATCTCACGTTCACTCCTTGCGGCGAGGGGCACTTTCGATTGGAGGCCCGGCGCCCTCTCTAGTCTATCCCTAACCAGCCGCCGGCCGGAAGCCCGCTCCACGGAAGGCCTTTTTCCGCCGGCTGGATGGCCATCAACACGATGGCCTTGCCCAGCCCTGGGGGAGTCCAGAGGGGGCAGGCCCCCTCTGGCGGGGGTCTGGGGGTGTCCCCCAGATTCCTGAAACACCCCTCGGGCGG
>DAOUEO010000218.1:0-9443 GCA_034430455.1 Dehalococcoidia bacterium
CCTCTTCCTTCAGCTCGGCCCTGATGCTCTCAGCGACCTGCTTGCCATCGATGATTGTTGCAGCCATTCTCCCTATCCTTTCCCAACAGTTCGCCCCGCCCAGCCAGCAATGGGTGAAGGGCCTAGAACAGGCCCTCCACCTTTCCCGTCTCGACGTCGACGTCGATGCCTCGGTACGCCGGGTCCGAGCCCGTGCCGGGCAGCAACTTGATTGCGCCGGCAACGGGAACGATGAAGCCCGCTCCCTTGAACGACATGATGTCCTGGATCGGGAGATCCCATCCCTTGGGGCGCCCCTTGATATCGGGATCGTGCGACAGGCTGAGATGCGTCTTCACCATGCAGGTGCCGAGCTCCGAGGCGGCCGGGTCGGCCTCGAACATCTTGGCCTTCTCCAGGGCCTCATCGGAGTAGGTCACGCCATCGGCACCGTACACTTCCCGGGCGATCAACTCGATGCGCTTGCGCAACGGCGTGTCCAGCTCGTACAGGAACCGGAAGTTGCCCTTCTCTTCACAGGCCTGGACAACAGCCTCGGCCAGCTCGATTGCCCCCTCGCCACCCTTCAGCCAGTGCTCCGAGAGGGCGGCCAGCGCTCCGTTCTCCTCCGCGATACGGCGCACGAGCTCGATCTCGGCCTTGGTGTCGGTGTGGAAGCTGTTGATGCAGACCACAGGGCGCACGCCCGCCTTCTTCACGGTCTCGATGTGAGCGATCAGGTTCTCGCACCCCTTCTCCACGAGGGGCAGGTTCTCCTTGATGTAGGCCTCATCAAGGGGGATGCCCGGCCTCACCGCCGGGCCGCCGCCGTGCATCTTGAGGGCGCGGATGGTGGCCACGATGACCACGGCGTCCGGCACCAGCCCGGAGAAGCGGCACTTCAGGTTCCAGAATTTCTCGAAGCCGATGTCGGCGCCGAACCCGCTCTCCGTCACCAGGTAATCCGCCAGCCGGGAGGCCAGGCGGTCGGCGACGATGGAGCTCTGCCCGATGGCTATGTTGGCGAAGGGCCCCGCGTGGACGAACACGGGCTGCCCCTCAACGGTCTGCATCAGGTTCGGCTGGATGGCGTTCACCATCCATGCGGTCATGGCGCCGTCGACCTCGAGGTCGGCGGTCGTAACCTCTTTGCCGTTCTTGTCATAGGCCACGACGATGCGTCCCATGCGCTGCCGCATGTCCGCCAAGTCCTTGGCCACCGCGAGGATGGCCATCACCTCGCTGGAGACGGTGATCTGGAAGCCCGAGCCCATCTCGTAGCCGTCCATCTTCCCGCCCTTGCCGATGGTGATGTTCCGCAGAGCCTGGGCACAGAAGTCGATCACCCACCTCATCTCGACTCGATTGGGATCGACGTCCAGTCGCTTCAGGCCGATCTTGGCCAGTCGCTCATCATCGTAGTTCGCCTCGTGCTGCATCCGCGACGTGAGGGCAACCATCGCCAGGTTGTGGGCGTTGGTGATGGCATTGATGTCGCCGGTGAGGCCGAGGGACAACTCCGTCAGGGGGATACACTGGGCAAGGCCACCGCCGGCCGCCGAGCCCTTGATGTTGAAGGTCGGGCCGCTGCTCGGCTGCCGAATGGTGCCGACGACGCTCTTCCTGATCTTCGCCAGGCCGTCGATGAGGCCCATCGCTGTCGTCGTCTTCCCCTCGCCCAGAGGCGTCGGCGTTATCGCCGTGACATTGACGTACTTCGACATGGGGGCGTTCTTCAATCTCTCCAGCGCGAGCTGGTAGTCCACCTTCCCCACATATTTCCCCATCGGGATCAGCTCCTCTCCTTCCAGCCCAAGCTCCTGCCCGAGCTGGAGGAAAGGCTTCATCCACGCCTCGGCAGCCTCAGCGATCTGCCAGTCCTTCAACTTCACTGGGTCAAGTCTCTCTCTTGTTACCATTGGTTATCCCCGCTCCTTTTCTATCTTGCTTAGTTGACGACTATGCATTCTGCATGTATGCCCTGAGATAGGAGTCGCTGTAGATGCTCTTGTTCATCAGCAGCTCAGCCGTGATCATCTCATTCATCAGCACCTCATCCAGAGGGTCGTGAATGCTGGCGTCCATCCCGGCGGCGATGGCCATCACCAGGAACGTGCGGGTGATCAGGGACCGCTCCGTTGCCTGCTGGCCAACGTTGCTCAGTCCGACGACTATGTGCGGCGGCGGGTCGGAGAGCATCTTGAACTGGCTGATCGTCTCCAGCGTGAGGCCCGGCGAGGTCTGATCGCTCTTAATGGGAAGGATGATGGGGTCCAGGTACACCTCTTCCACGGGTACATCCTTCTCCATGGCAGCAGCGACGGTACGCATTCCGATCTCCAGCTTGCCGTCCACCGTGTTGGCGATGCCGCTCTCGTCGATGGCAAGGCCGACGATCCCCGTGCCGAACTCCTTGGCCAGGCTCATGAAGGCGTCCAGGCGATCCTGGGCGCCGGTGGTGGAGTTTATGATGGCGGTGCCTTTCTTGCAGGCGATTTCGAGGCCGGCCCGCATGACATCGATGTTCGGGCTGTCGATGCTCAGCGGCTTGTCGGTGACCTCCCGCGTGGCTTCCACCAACCACCTCATGACCTCAGGCCGCCCCGCTTTGGGGACTCCGGTTCCCACGTTGATGTCGAGCACGTCGGCGCCGGCGGCAAGTTGTCTCTCCGCCATATCCTGGATGGGCTTCTTGTCCTTGGCAGAAATCGCATTGCCAATCGACCTGAACATGCCGTTGATCCGCTCACCGATGACGATCATGGACCTCTCCTTTGCCTAGATGCTGACAGGAAGTAGGCACCGGCCACCAGCCGCCGGCTCTGGTCAGGCCTTCATCAGCTCCGCGATCACCCCCTTGACGGCGGCAACCGCCTTCGGGTGTCGCATCACCATGATGTCGGCTCCGGCCTGGAGCAGGCTCACTGCCGTCGTCATCTCCCAGAGGGCGCCGCGCTCCTGCTCGTCGCCCCACTGGGGGAACTCCTCGGCCGTCGCCTTCGCCTCCTTGGCCCGCCACGCCTCATAGCCCACGTTACAGATGACAGGCATGGCCATCATCTTGTCGCCGCCGAGCGCGGCAAGACGGCCCCGCTCCTGGACCGAGTACACGTACTCCATCCCGTAGCCGAGGCCACCTGTTTGAGGGAACATCACCATGCGCTCCAGCGGGAATCCCATGTCCGAGGCCAGGATGTTGACCTGCTTGGCTATGTTGATGTCGATGGGGCTCTCCCCGATCAAGTTATGCTTGTCGGCAAGGCAGGCGACTGTCAGCGTCTTGTAGTTGTCATCCTTAATCGATCCGACGAGACAGCGCTCCCCCGCAGCGACCTGGCTGCACTTTGGGAGCACGAGGTTGTCTTTCTCATCATGACCACTACCCCAGATGATCAGCGGCAGGCCCGTGGCCTCCAGCACCGATTTCACCACGGCGGCGGCATCGTCCGGGGAGGCATCGCCGAAGTCCGGGTGGGTGCCCTTCAAGACCAGGCAGATCATCTCCGCCCCGAACTTCTCCGCACACGCCTTCACCCACTCCACGGGGGAGTTGACCACGTCGCCCAGGGCCTCCATCAGCTGCGGCGCCCAGTCGCTGGGGGCACAGTCCCAGACCTCCATGGCGACGACCGTTCGGTTGGGCATCGGCCCCTCGAAGTGCATGTAGGGGATGGATTTTTCGCCCCCCACCTTCACGACTGAGGTACGCGTCCCCCCTTCGTCGGGCCCCGCGCCGATCGTCACCTCGTTGATTGCCATCGTCCATCTCTCTGTTGCGTCGGGCAGAGGCATCAGCTTCTTCCTCCCTCAATGAGTTTCTCCACGATTTGATCGACGGCCGCCGCAGCGGCGGAATCCGCCGGCAGCTTCAGCAGGGACTCGTCCTGCGACTCATAGCGGAGGACAGCGTCATCCTCCGGCACGGCGCCGATCGTCTCAAGGCCGGCGCCTTCGATCTCAGCCTGAACCGCCGCCTCCGGCTGGCCGTTGGCGCAACTTAGGACCACGTACTCGCTCCCGATTCGGAAATCGAGGCTGTCGGCCAGCTCCTTCAGCTTCACCACCGTACGGGCGCTGCTGCGGGTAGGCTGGCAGACAAACAGCATGACGTCGACGCCGGCGTTGGTGCGGCGGCTCAGGTGCTCCATCCCAGCTTCGTTGTCGATGACTACCGCCTGGTAGCCGCCGGCCAGGCGGTCGAGGAGGGACCGCAACAGGTTGTTGACGGCGCAGTAGCACCCGGGGCCCTCCTGGCGGCCCATAGCGACTAGGTCAAAGCCCGCGCCTTCGGTGATTGCGCTCTGTACTTCCATTTCCAGGATGTCGCGCTTGGCTACGCCGGCGGGCGCTTCGTGTTTGAGATGGATGCTGTCTTCTCGTACCCCACCCAGCGTCGCCCCCACCTCGATGCCGAGTTTCTCATAGAGGCAGTTATTCGGGTCCGCGTCGACTGCCAGGAGCGGCTTGAGCCCCCGCCCCAGCAGGCTACGTATGATAAGAGCGGCAACCGTCGTCTTGCCGACGCCGCCCTTTCCCGCCACGGCAACGATCATTCAACCACTCCCCTTCAGCGGACGGGGACATCCAACTGCTCCTTCTGAACCGACGGAAACCTCTCGATGTCCGTGTGGGGCAGGAACAGCGAACCGGTGTACTCGTTCATGAACTCGGGGTCGGTGCTCAGCTCAAAATGTGTCATGTTAGGCGCGATCTTTTTTTCCATCGCCTCAAAGGCCTGCCGCGAGAGGAGCGCCATCTTGGCACCTTGAAGCGAACCGTTACCGATGAACTGAAAGCGCTCGATCGGCAGATCAGGCAACAACCCGATCCGGATGGCCTTGTGCACGTTCAGGTAGTTGCCAAACCCTCCTGCCACATACACGTGCCGGACGTCGGTGAAGTCGAGGCCCGTATGTCGCAAGAGGGCGTCCGCCGCGGTGTAGATCGCGCCCTTGGCCCGAATGAAGCTGGCGATGTCGGCCTCCGTGATAAAGATGTCCCGCCCCAGCGCCGTGGCGCTGCCCGGTACGACAACGAATTCCACCTGTCCCCCATCGCCGCCCAGACGCGCTCCGCACGTCTCGGGAACAAAGCGGCCGGTTCGGTCAATGCACCCCACCCGAAGTAGCTCCGCCACGAGGTCGATCAAGCCGGAGCCGCACAACCCCAACGGCTTGCCGCCACCAATGACACCGCACTCTGCGATATGGCAGCCCTCCTCAAAGGCGATGTGCTCGATGGCGCCGTTCGTGGCCCGCATTCCGCAGGTGATGCCGCCACCCTCGAAGGCGGGACCAGCCGAGGCGGAGCAGCAGGCAAGCCAGTCCTTGTTGCCGATCACTATCTCGCCGTTCGTCCCCATATCGACGAGTATAGACACGTCATCAGAATCGTTCATGCCGCTGACCAGCACGTCGGCCACGAGGTCGCCGCCCACATAGCTGGCAACGGAAGGGACGACCCCCAGCAGCCCCCGCGCATTGATCTTGATGCCCACCTCGGCGGCCCGGATCACGGGGGCAAATGCGGCCGCCGGCACATAGGGCTCGCGACGGATATTGGCCACGTCCAGCCCGAGCAAGAGATGTGTCATGGTAGTATTGCCGGCGCACATGACGTAGCCGATATCCTGAAGCCGCGTCTTCGTCTCCACCGTCAAGGCGGCGATCAGATCGTTGATGTCGTTGACCACGCACTGGCGGAGAGTCTGCACCTTCTCGTCCGTATTCGCGTACATGATGCGACTGATGACGTCCTCACCATAGCTGATCTGTGAGTTGTACTTGGCTTGGGCACCCGCAGTACAGTCTGCACCGAGGTGCTGGAGCACATGCCGGACGATAGGACCGGCATCAGGGAGCTGGGATGCCTCCGACGAAGCGAGGTCCACCAAGTGCGCGTCCACCGTCGTCGTGCCTACGTCCACGGCCACAGCATAGTTGCGGGACGAGGCGTCACCGGGCTCGATCTGCAGGACCTCTACCGTGCCCCCGCGCTGCCCCATGGTGACGGTTACCCGCCAGTTGCTGGCGCGGAGCAAGGCCGGCATCTGCCTCAATACGGACAGGCCGGCCTGCATGATGGGAATGTCGCGGCGCCGGCGCAGCTCACGATAGATTCTCTCCTGGTCGCTGATGCTGTCGTCCAGCGTCGGCGGCGATAGCTGGAGATAATCCTTGCGGACGACAGGTTCATACCCGTAGGGCGCCTCCTCCCCGATCCACTGGGAGACAGGCGCGAAGCGAACGGCGTCCTCCGCCATCAGCCGGGGGACAGCGCCGACACGCGATTCCAGCGGGACTTCTATGACGACATCGCCCTCGGGATAGGTCTGGCAGGCGAGCGCAACGCCACGCTGGATCTCGCGCCGCGTCAGAAACTCGTTCGGCTCGGCGGTCACCTTGCCCGACCTGATGAGCACCCGGCACTTGCCGCAGACGCCCTCGCCGCCACAGATGCTGTTTATCGGCACGCCGGCGGCGATCGCCGCCTCCATGACCGTCTTGCCGGGGGCGATCTGTACCGACCTCTCTTCTGGCAGAAAGGTTACGGAGTATGTCTTCACTCTCCGCTCAACTCCACATTGTCTTCAGGAACTTCGGGATGCCGCTGGCCTCCCGCGGCCCCACGATCACCTCCCAGCCTGAGTCGTCCTCCACCGCTCCGCTCATCGCTGCCACATAGCCGGGAATGATCACCTTCTTGTGGCTGACCTTGTCCTTGAGGGCATCGGACTTGAGAAACGCAGTCACGCCCTCAGAGGTGAGCTTGTCGGAGGCAAACGCGGTCAGCACCGACGTCCCTTCGGTGTCGATTACGCCGATGTAGGCCGGCACACGGCTGGCCTCGACCTCGCCCTCCACGCTGTAGTAGGTCAGCGAGAAGTTCGTCGTGATCAGCACCGGTGACTGGGGGTTGGGGACGCCAACCTCGTGCAATGTGGGCTCGACCTGGATGGGCTTACGCGGGTCGGTGTAGATGTTCGTCCGCACGGTGAGGATCGGCAGGACCTGCTCAGGCTGGTAGAGGTTGGTAATGACGATCCCCGCGTATTTCGCCACGTACGTGGCCGCCTGCGCCACCTCCTCGAAGGCGTCGTCGCCGGCGGCAAAGGCCATGCAGGGATAACCCAGTTCCCTCGCCCCTTTCTTCAGGGCAAGGCGGCGAACGCTGGTCAGGTTCTGGAGCGTGGCGGTCAGCCGGTCAGCGGTGACGTCGAGGACCATATCCTCAACGCCGGCCGCTTTGATCTTCGCCATGAGCTCCGCCAGCGCCTCCAGGTCAGGCGCTTTCACCGCTAGGGGACATCCCTTCTCCTTCGCCAGCTTGGCGAACTCCTCCCAGTTATCCGGCCGCGCGGCGTGGATCAAGGGTTTCTTTTCGGCGCACACTTCCAGGGCCGCCGCCATCTGGGAAGCCCCCTCGGCGATCAGGACCATGGGCAGGTCGAGTTTGGAGGCAGCTTCCACGGCGGCCTTGAAGCGACCGGCGTCGCCGCTTACGTTGTCAACGGCGACCACGTCCACACGGATTTCCGCGCCGACCCGCACGAACTTGAGGGCGCCTATCGCCGCCACGCGGGCGGCCAGCGCCTCAGCGTCGAGGTCATCGGAAACGCGGACTGCGATGCCCGGCGGGTGATAGAAGGTCTCCTCGTGACGAAACATGACCGTCTCGTTGCCGATCTGCAGTTTGCTGTCACCGTCGCCGATTGTCACAAGCTTGATGGGCGGGGCTGAGGCCCCCTCGAGCGCAGCCTTCGCCTCATCGCTGACGAATGCGCACTCGTTGATACTGGCCTGCTTCTGCGCCACCTTCATGGCGAAGGCGAGGCAGGTGGTACAACCACACTCCTTGCAGCCTGTCTTCTTCGGCAAGTACTTCAGGACATCAAGAGCTTTTAGGGCCACGCTTGCCTCCCTTTTTGCGCCAGACGCCGGGGGTACCCAGCGTCTGGCCGTCGCGGACTACACCAACGCTTCCAGTTGCATCACTGGGTGCCCAACCCCGGTCAGGAACTCCAGCAGCTTCTCGTTGTCATCCGTGCAGATAGTCTCATCGGCGATCTTGCTCGCCAGGTCAGGCACGCCGATCTCCTCACCGCGCTTGTTGAGGCGCTCGCCGTAGAACTCCTTCAACCCCTTGGGCATCCAGACCAGACGGGCCAGCCCTCCGTCGGCGGTGATGAATTTCCTGCTCAGGACAAACAAGCGCCCCACGCCGAGGAAGCCCGGCGTCTGATTGCCGCCGCCGACAGAGCCGGCGAGGGTGGAGAAGGACATGCCACAGGGGGTCACCCCGCTGTGCTCGCGGTTCACGATCATGAAGCCGCTCACCTCAGGCACCAGACCGAGAATGCACTCGAAGCACCCGCAGGAGGTCATGGGGTCTTCCATGATCGAGTAGGCGCTAACCTGTTCGACGCTGCGGTTGGAGTGTTGGTAGACGAACTCGTTCACGCCTTCCCACACGCCCTTCACCTCGTCGATCACTCGGCCCTTCTTGATCGGCTGGTTGCAGCCGGTAGGATCCATCTCGTAGGCGGCCCTGCCGTCGAGCCAGCTATAGGCACCGCAGAGCCCCAGCCTCTCCGGGCTGATGACGCACACGTGGTTCGCCGCGTACGACTGGCAGAGTGTGCAGGAGTAGAAGGTGTCCACGCTCTCGTCGCTCATGCCCGCCACCCGCTCGTCGCGCTCCGCGTAGGCACCCTTGGCCTCTGCCATCAGGTCCTTCATCTTCGCCTCGTCGGTGATCACGGTGACCTGAACCTTGTCGAGGATCTTGCTGTACATCGCGTGCATGCGGGCGTGAAGAATCACGCCGAAGTGATTAAGCCGGAAGCCCTTCTCGTACGATTGCTTGCTGATCCGCATCCAGGCGATGTCGCGCTGGCCCATATGGAATATGCCCTGGGCCTCATTGAGCTGCTCGTGGATCTGGCGCTCCATCACCCCCTCGAAGTCCTTGTGAATCTTGCGGCCGGCCACCTCGACCAGAATGGCCAGGGGGTTGGCTGATCCCTCTTGCATCGTGTCGATATCCGGCCCGATGAGCTCGAATTTGCCGTCTTCGACCTCGTCCATCTCCCGCACACGCAGGTACTCGAAGGCGGTGGCGCGCGGCCCGCCGAGCTCTACTTGCATATCCTCCCTGCGTACGCGTTCTCCCTCGAACGCCGGCGAGTAGGACACGGGTATGTCGAGTTCGGTGACCGTCACCTTGACGCCGCGGACCTCGATGGAACGGGGGACGATATTCTCGTGGTCGAGCTCGCGGACGACATGCTCGAAGGTGCAGATGCCGGTGGGCAGTATTTCGGGGATATCAGTGTCGGCGATGATGGGGAAGCCCATGTTGATCGCCCCGGCGCCGGTGGCGTACTTGATGTCGTCCACCTCGCCCAGGGTCATGCCGAAGGCGAAGACGCGCTCCTTGCAATAGAGTAGGCAGTCGGTGCCCCG
>DAOUEO010000219.1:0-2462 GCA_034430455.1 Dehalococcoidia bacterium
TCAGCACCTCCAGCGTCACCCGCCGCTCGTCGAGCCAGCCGTTGGCGGCCGCCGCCTTTATCATAGCGTACTCGCCGCTGACGTTGTAGGCGGCCAGCGGCAGGTCGAAGCTATCGCGGGCCAGCGCCAGCACGTCGAGGTAGGCGAGCGCCGGCTTCACCATCACGATGTCCGCCCCCTCCGCGATGTCGGCATCGATCTCGCGCAGCGCCTCGCGGGCGTTCGGCGGGTCCATCTGGTAGCCGCGCCGGTCGCCGAACTGGGGCGCCGACTCCGCCGCCTCGCGGAACGGCCCGTAGAAGGCGGAGGCGTACTTGGCCGAGTAGGCCATGATCGGGATGTGCGGGAAGCCGCCCTCGTCGAGCGCCCGGCGGATCGCCGCCACCTGGCCGTCCATCATCGCCGACGGGGCGACCATGTCGGCGCCCGCCTGCGCCTGAGAGAGCGCCGTGCGGGTGAGGAGCGGCAGCGTCGCATCGTTGTCCACGTCGCCGTCCTTGACGACGCCGCAGTGGCCGTGGCTCGTGTACTCGCAGAGGCAGACGTCGGTGATCACCAGCAGCTCCGGGTCGGCCTGCTTGAGGGCGCGGACGGCCTGCTGGACGATGCCGTCGTCCGCGTAGGCGCCGGAGCCCTGCTCGTCCTTCGCCGACGGGATGCCGAAGAGGAGCACCGCCGGAATGCCGAGCGCGCGCAGCTCCTGCGCCTCGGCGGGAAGCTGGTCGAGGGAGAGCTGCGCCTGGCAGGGCATCGACGGTATGGCGTTGCGCACGCCGCTGCCGTGGACGACGAACAGTGGGTAGACGAAGTCGTCGGGCGACAGGCGCGTCTCCCGCACGAGGCGCCGGAGGGCGTCGGTGCGCCTCAACCGCCGCAGCCGGTCGAAGGGTTCAAGTGGGGGTCGATTCGTCATGATTGATCCTCGCGATAGCGTTCCCGCAGGGCTTGCACCATTCCCTCGACCGTATGCTCGGACGCCTCTACGTCCACCCGCAGGCCCAGCCGACGCGCCGCCCGCGCCGTCACCGGCCCGATGCACGCAATCAGCGGCCTCTCCAGCGCCGACAGGTCGCCGCCCAAGAGCTTCGCCAGATTCCGCACCGCCGACGAGCTGGCGAACGTCACCACGTCGATCTCGCCCGCCCGCAGACGGGCCAGGGCCTCGGCGCTCGTCTCTTTGGGGACGGCGGCGCTGTACAGCGGCAGCTCATCGACCTGCGCCCCCAGGCGGGCCAGTCCCAGCGCCAGCGTGCGCCGGGCGCCGCGGGCGCGCGGCCAGAGCATCCGCTTCCCCATTATATCCTGTTTGGAAAACGCGTCGATAACGCCCTCGGCGACGAAGCGCTCCGGCATTAGGTCAGCGACGACCCCATACCAGGCGAGCATCGCCGCCGTGCCCGGCCCGATGGCGCAGACGCGGGCGCGACCCAGGGCGCGGGCGTCGCGTCCTGCTTGACGTAAGTGATCGAAGAAGATGTCGACGCCGTTCGCGCTCGTGAAGATCAGCCAGTCGTACTCGGCGGCGTCGAGGCGGCGTAGCGCCTCCCGCAGCTTCGCTTTCTCGACGCGCGGCTTGATCTCGATAGCCGGAAGCTCGACCGGCTCGGCGCCCAGCTCGGCGAGGGCCTGCGAAAGCTCGCCCGCCTGCCCCCGGGCGCGGGTCACGAGGATGCGCTTGCCGAAGAGGGGACGGTTATCATACCAGCGGAGCTTGTCGCGCAGGGCAGCGACCTCTCCCACCACCGTCACCACGGGCGGCGTCAGGTTCGCCTTAGCGACGCGGTCGGCGATATCGGCGAGGGTGCCCGTGACCGTCTGCTGATGCGGCGTGGTTCCCCAGCGTACAACGGCGGTGGGAGTATGGGGCGCCCGTCCGCATTCGACGAGCCGCCTCGCGATCTCCGCCAGATTAGCGCCGCCCATCAGAAAGACCAGCGTATCGACCCCCTTCGCCAGGTGTTCCCAGTCGATGCTGCTCTCTTCCTTCGTCGGGTCCTCGTGGCCGGTGACGACGGCGAACGACGACGCCATCCGGCGGTGAGTGACGGGAATGCCGGCGTAGGCGGGGACGGCCACCGCCGACGAGACCCCCGGCACGACCTCGAACGGGATGCCCGCCGCGACCAGCGCCTCCGCCTCCTCGCCGCCGCGGCCGAAGACGTAGGGGTCGCCGCCCTTGAGGCGGACGACCGATTTGCCCTCCCGCGCCTTGGCGACGAGCAGATCGTTTATCTCCTCCTGGAGCAGGCTGTGGCTGCTGGCCGCCTTGCCGACGGAGATGCGCTCCGCGTCGGGCGGCGCCAGGTCGAGCAGGCGGCGGTCGACCAGGCGGTCGTAGACCACCACCTCGGCGCCGGCCAGGCAGGCGACGCCCGCCATCGTGATGAGGCCGGGGTCGCCGGGCCCCGCGCCCACGAGCCAGACCTTGCCTGTCGCGCTCACGTCGACTCCTTCAAGAGCTC
>DAOUEO010000220.1:0-18945 GCA_034430455.1 Dehalococcoidia bacterium
GCGGGGGAGTTCCAGGTCGTCCAGCCCTCGCCCGTGTTGACGCCGCCGGTGAGGTACTGGTAGCGGTAGTCCCAGGGGACATTGGACGAAGTCATCCAGCTCAGGCTCGCCGGCGAGCTCATGAGGCCGATGCCCAGATAGTCGGGGAGGCCCGAGGGCAACGGGTCAGAGGGAGGCAGCGGCGTCGCCGTGGGACTGGGCGCCGGCGTCGGCGTGGACGCGACCGTAGGCGTCGCCGTGTGAGTCGGCGTTCTCGTCGCTGTGGGCGTCGACGTTGGCGCGCGGGTTGCCGTCTGCGTCGGCGCAGGCGTGTTTGTCGGCTGCGGCGAGGCCGTCGCTGTCGCCGTCGGCGCTCTCGTCGCCGTCGGGAGAGGGGTAGCCGTCGCTGTCGCGGTCGCTGCTCTCGTCGCCGTCGGGAGAGGGGTAGCCGTCGCTGTCGCGGTCGGCGTTCTCGTCGCCGTCGGGAGAGGGGTAGCCGTCGCTGTCGCGGCCGGCGCTCTCGTCGCCGTCGGGAGAGGGGTAGACGTCGCTGTTGCCGTCGGCGCTTTCGTCGCTGTTGGGAGGGGGGTAGCCGTCGGCGGCGCGGGCTCTTCGCGAAGTGTGGCTGGGTCGGGATCAGTCACCGACACCGTGATCCCAAGCGTCGCCGCGCCCCTCTTGCTGAACCAGGTGCTCTTAGACCTGACGAGGTCGTACTGGAGACAGTAAGTGCCCGCCGTGGCAGGAGCGCGCACCCTAGCCGTGAGGTCGTTGATGGTACCGCCCGGATAGACGTTTGCCGGCAGGGAGGTACGAATTCCTTCCCAGACGGCGACCGCGTCCCCCGAGCAGGCGCCGTACCGCCAGTGGTAGGACAGCTTCACGGCAGAGCGCCCGCCGGCTCTCCAGACAAGGCTTCCCGTGTTCTTGAAGCTGACGCGGACGTCGCTGACCGCGCCGGCGGTCATGACGGGAGGGGTCTCGTCGGAGACCCAGGCGACCGAGTATGAGGGCGTCCTCGACCAGAAGCGGGCTCTCCCTTTGGCCAGAGCGGTGGAGAGAGATCCCACTACCACGAGGACTGCCAAGAATACAATACCTAGGCGAAACCCACGCCTGATCGTGCCAGTCATCTTTGACCCCCTTAAAAGCAATCCCATGTCGGGTCCAGGGCACACCATCGCTCACCGGCGAGGGGTGCTGGATTATGCAAGGCTACTGTCAACCGGTCGTCCTGTTTCAAAAGGGATACTGGATTGCTTTCGAGAGGCTCTTCCCGCTGCCGCCTCCTCCCCCATCCTCAAGATAATCGACGAGCTCGCAAAATCCTGTTGTCGGGGTCCGGCGAAGCCGCCGGCGAAGCCGCCGGCGAATCTCTGCGGGTCGCAAGCTCCGATACGTAATACTTGACAGTCTTTGGATTGACAAAGTAAACTTTAAATCTAGCCCATTGGTGGCGGGCGTGCGTCTGGGGGGAGGGAACCCCGCCGACGACCCTCTTTCGCAGCCCAGGTATCGTTGTCCTGGGATACTTGTGCCTGCGGCGGCTGCGGCCATCTGCCGCTGCCGCGTAACAGCATGGGATGGAACTCGTTAGTAGAAATAGAAGGTCCCGCCGGGGGTAAGCCAGCGGGGCCAGGGGACAGGAGCGGAGAGGCCCCCGGTTGCGATCTGCCCATCGCAATCAGGGTAGGCTTCACAAGATCGTCACATAGCCGCCTTATGGTCTTTACACTCTCTAGACAGCCTGCCTGTAGGCTGCTCCCGGTGGTGGCTTTTCCAGATGGTAGTAGAAAGCGATAGCCTAGAAATCCTCGGCGTGCGCGTGGATCGCGTGGGCATGGATGAAACGCTCCGACGCATCGAGCGCTTCATCGAAGAGCGGACGCCGCACCGCGTCGCCACAATCAATGTGGATACCTTGAGGCATGCCCAAAGCTGCCCCGGTTTCCGCCAAGCCCTCAACGACGCCGACCTTATTCTCGCCGATGGCATGCCGCTGCTCTGGGCGTCGCGGCTCCGTCGCCGACCCTTCAAGGAGCGGGTGACGGGCGTCGACGTCGCCGATCGCTGCGCCGGGTTGGCCGCGGCGAAAGGATATCGTGTGTTTCTCCTGGGGGCTGGTCCCGGCGTGGCGCAGTCTGCCGCGCGGGTCTTGCAGGGACGCTACCCGGGCCTGGAGGTGGCAGGGGCCTACACCCCATCGATGGGGGAGTTCTCGGAGGAGGATGAACTGAGGATCTTTGAGGCGATTGCGGCGGCGAAACCGGACATCCTGCTGGTCGCGCTGCCGACGCCCAGGCTGGAGCTCTGGAACCATGCCAACATCCGACGGTTGAATGTGCCCGTGGTGATCGGGGTGGGCGCGGCCTTGGACATGCTCAGCAACACGGTTCCGCGCGCGCCGCGATGGATGCAGAGATCCGGCCTAGAGTGGTTTTTCCGGCTCTTGGTGGAGCCACGAAGACTCTGGAAGCGTTACCTGGTGCATGACACCATGTTCGTGCTTCGCATTCTGATCTCTCACATCACCTCCAAGAGAGCGTCGCCCCAGGCGCCTTGAGGAGGGATCAGCGTATGTCTTGGGGGAGTGGGACACAATGGCGCTAACCGATACGCCAAAGGCAGTTACCTTACCGGCAGCCGCTGAGGCAGTCAGCCCGGCCGCCGCTGCCCTGGCCCGCCTCTGCTTTCCCGCTGCCTTCCTCTTCGTTGACAGCGCCGTCCTCATAGCCGCCGCCACCGTCGCTCACTGGCTGCCCGGCAACGCCGAGGAATCCGGCTGGCAGGGTCTTCTGCCGGGCACCCGCTTCGTCTACCCGCTCGTCTTCTGGCTCGTCTCCCTCGTCGCCCTGCACGTTTTCGGCTTCTATGACCGCCTGCGGACGATCCTCCGCAGCTCTGATCTGAGCGACCTCTACGGCGCTCTCACCGTGAGCATTGTCGTGACGATGGCGCTGACCGTCTCGCTCGGCTACGAATCGTCACCCTCCGTCTACATAGTGACATGGCTGGTCGCCCCGCCGGCCGTCGCCGTCGGCCGCCGGCTCCTCCGTCGGCTGCGGCGGCAGATCTTCCCGGCGTCGACGCTCGCCGTGCCTCTCCTCTTGCTCGGTCAGTGCGAGGAATCGGATGGGCTGCTTCAGCGCATCGAGTCCGTGCCCGAGCTCGACCTCCTGCCGATAAAGGCCGGCGGCCTGCTGAGTGATCCGCAAGAAGTGCGCCAGTTCGTCCAGCAAAACAACGTCCGCCACGCCATAATAATGCCTTCCCGGGAGAACCAGGACATCGTCGCCGAAATGGCTGACTACTGTCATGAGAACGGGCTCCGCGTCGCCTGGCTCCAGCGCACTGCCGGCCTGCCGATGGCCGTCTCGTCGCTGCAAACTTGGGACGGGACGCCGGTAATCCACCTCTCGGAGCCCATCGCCCAGCGCTTCTACGAGATGGCCAAGCGAGGGCTCGACCTTGCCTGCGTGCTGGTTGTCCTGCCCGTCTTCCTGCCCTTGCTCTTCCTCATCTCCGTGGCGATCAAGCTCGACTCCCCCGGCCCCGTCGGCCTGCGGCAGAGACGCGTCGGGCGCGGCGGCCGGATGTTCGACATGTACAAGTTCCGCAGCATGCTCACGGCAGGCGAGGAGATACCGGAGGAGTTGCGCGCCCGCAACGAGGCGACCGGCCCCATGTTCAAGATGCGCCGAGACCCCCGCATAACCCGCGTCGGCCGCTTCCTGCGCCGCACCAGCCTGGACGAGATACCGCAGCTCCTGAACGTCCTCCTGGGTGACATGAGCCTCGTCGGGCCGCGGCCGCCGCTGCCTCGCGAGCTCCCCGGCTACGACGAGCTGCAGCGCCGCCGCCTCAAGGTGAAGCCGGGCATAACCGGCCTCTGGCAGGTCAGCGGCCGCAGCAGCCTGACGTTTGAGCAGATGCTGGCGCTGGACGTCGGCTACATCCAGAAGCGTTCGCTCCTGCTCGACGTCGTCATAATGCTAAAGACTGTGCCCTGCGTGATCAGCGGCAGGGGCGCGTGTTAGGCTAAGAAAGCGAGAGCACGATGAGGCCCTACGTGTTGACCGCGCTGCGAAGCCCCCTCGTCTGGCTCGTGCCGGCGGTCCTGCTGCCCCTGCTCGTCGCCGTCGGGGCGGTGATGACCAGCCGCCAGAGCGAGGTGAGTGCGGCCGTGTGGGCGCAGGCCTCCTCCCTGCTCGACACGCCGACAGGTTCGTCCAGTCCGCCGGCGGAGATCGAGGCCGGGACCTTCAACGAGCGGCTGAGCACGGAATCATTCCGCGCCTCCATCCTCACCGCCGCCGGCCTGGACGAGAAGGTCGAGAAGGGCGAGTGGCCCGGCGGATCGGCCCTGGGAAACCTTCTCGCCAAGTTCCCCCTCACCAAGCCGTTCGCCGGCTTCCTGGGTGCCTCCTCCTCCGGCGATGCTCTGGCGAACCGCCAGCGGGCGCTCGACGCCGTCAAGACAAGCATCAGGGCAGAGGCGCGCGGCAACAACCTTGTGTACATCGTCTACGTCGGCGGCGACGCCGAAACCGGCGTTGCCCTCGTCAACGGCGCGATCGCATCCTATCAGAAAGAGATCCTGGGACAGAGCAACGCCCAGGCGCAGGTCATCCTCGACTTCTACGCGAAGCAGGTCGCGGAGCGGCAACAGGAGTTGGAGGAGGCCGACGCGAACCTGCGCGTCTTCGAGGCCGAGCACCCGGTCGCGGTCGGCGCGGTCCGGCCAGCGGCGGAGGCGCAGGAACTGGCGCAGCTCCAGGCCATCTACAACATCCACCTCTCTCAGTACGAGCTCGCCATGACCCGGCAGGACGATGCCCAGGTGCGGGCGGCGGCCTCCCTCACAACGAGCGACAACGACTTCAGTGTGGTCGACCAACCGGCCGCCCCCCAGGCGTCGGCGGTCGACTTCCGGCGCGCCGCCATGCTCACCTTCCTCGGCGTCTTCTTCGGTGTCGGCCTGGGGGTCCTGCTCATAGTGCTCCGAACCTGGCTCGACCAGACGGTGCGAAGACGTGAGGACGTGCGGGAGTTGTCCGGCCTTGATCTGCTGGCCGTCCTGCCGGACCTCAGGAAAGGTGGTAAGTGATGCGCCTGCCGAAAGAGGAGGCCGCCTTGAGGGCTGGTTCACCCTCCCTCCCGGCTGCGCGGGCTCACAGTGCCATGAGTGCTCCGGGCCATGAGTACAGCGACCCGGGCAACCTGCTTGAGCTGCTTGCCTCTCCCACCGTGCGCCAGGTGTTGCGCCCCGTCGCCGAGAGGCTGCTCTCCCTCTCCCAGAGCGGCGCCGTCTTCTGCGTTTGCAGCGCCCGCTCCGGCGAGGGCAAGACCCTCGTGGCGACCGCGCTTAGCCTGATCCTCTCGGAGGGAATGGGCAAGAGCGTCCTGCTGGTCGACGCCCACCTGCAAAGGCCCCGCGTCCACCGGCTGCTCGGCGTGCCCGACTCTCCGGGCCTTGCCGATTGCCTGCGCGAGGAGCGCCCCCTCCAGGATGCCGTCAACCCGGTCGGCACGCTGGGGGTCCTGCCCTCGGGCGGGGACGGGGACCCGGCGCGCCTGTTCCGGACGGCGGCGGCGAGGCGACTGATCGAGGAGATGCGGGAGACCTATGACCTCGCCATCGTCGACCTGCCGCCCCTGACGCCGTCCAACGAGGAGGCGGCAGCGCTGTGCGACTGGTCTGATGGGGCGATAATGGTCGTTCGCGCCAACGCCACCTCCGCGTCGGCCATAAAGGAGGCGGTGGGAATGATCGATCCCCCCAAGATGCTGGGGGTGGTCCTTAACCGGGAGCAACCGGAGCTGCCGCCCTGGCTGCAACGACTACTCTAGGAGGGCCACCTACCCATGCAAGGGCTGATCCTGCTGGTCGCGTTCCTGTCCCTGTTCATCGTACTGGGCTTGATCATCGAGGATATTACCGGCCCCGTGCGGCTTCTCATGGCTGCCGCCATCGTCGCCGTCACCGGCTGGTACCTGATATTCTGACCGCTTTGCCATGAGACAGCTCGCCAAGGTCGCCGACAACATCGTCGCCCTGCTCGTCCGCCAGGTGCTCACCTGGTCGCTGACCGCTATCCTCATGATCTTCTTCCTGCCCCGCTTGCTGGGCGACGAAGGGCTGGGGAAGATAACCTTCGCCATCGCCCTGATCACCATGCTCCTCGTCGCCACCAACCTAGGCACCGTCACCTTCACCGTCAAGCAGGTCGCCCTCGACCGCCGCCGTCTCTCCGACCTCCTCTGGAGCGCCTACGTCATCCGCCTCACCATGGGGCTGCTCATCGGCGGCGCAGTCATGCTGACCGTCCATCTGTCATCGCTCGACGGCGACTCCAAGGGAGTGCTCACAGTCGCCAGCGTCATCGTAATCGTCTGGGGGTTGGACTGGGCGCAGATAGCCGCGCTCCAGGGGCTCGAGAACATGCGCTGGATCGCCCTGGCGGAGGTGGCCAACAAGACGACCCTCATGATAGTGGGCATCGCCGTCCTCGTGACCGGGCACGGCGTCGTCGCCTATGCCCTGGCCATGCTCGCCGGCTACCTCGTCGGCTTCCTCGTCAACCTCTCCTACCTGGCGCGCCGCCAGCTCCGGCGGCCTTCTCTGAGCCTGGCCGCGGCGCGCTACATGCTTGTGGGTGGCTTCCCCTTCCTCATGACCGGCGCCGTCTTGCAGATCTACATGTGGTCGGATGCGGTGATACTGCGCTTCCTGACGCGGGACGCCGTCGTCGGCTGGTACGGAGCGGCCAGCCAGCTCTTCAAGACCATGAACTTCATCCCCCTCGTTATCGTAACGGCGATGCTGCCCGCCCTCACCCGCTTCCATGCCGAGGACAAGGAGACGATGCGCGTCGCCGTCGAGAAAGGGATGCTCGCCATACTGACGACCGCCGTGCCCGTGGCCGCCGCGTGCACCCTCCTCTCCGGCGATCTCATCGAGTTCCTGCGCTATCCCCCCGAGTTCCAGAACTCGATACCGCTGCTCTCCATACTCGCCCTGACCCTGCCGGTCACCGGCTCGCTCATGCTCATCGGCACCGTCGTCATCGCCGCCGACCGGCAAAAGGAGTGGGCGATCACCGTCGCGGTCACGATTGTCGTCATGATCCTCATGACCGTGCCCCTTGTTCTCTACTTCGACCGCGCCCACGGCAACGGCGCTATCGGCGTGGCGATCTCCGCCGTCCTCAGTGAGGCCCTGATGATGGCCCTGGGAATCAGGCTCGTCCCCCGCGGCGTCATCGGTCGCCCCGTCCTGCTCGCCCTTGTCCGGAGCATCGCCGCCTCACTGGCGATGCTCGCCGCCATGGGCGCCGCCAAGCTCCTGTTCGATCCCGGCTTCCTGCCCCTTATCCTGCTCGGCGGCCCCGTATGCTTCCTCGCCCTCCTCGCCGTGCGCGGCGTGACCATCGGCGAGCTGAAGTTCCTGCTCGGCGCCGCCCTCTCCCGGGGGCGCGCTGAGGAGGAACCGCCGCCCCTGGAGGGAGGGGCCGCCCTCAAACCGGGCCTGGAACGTGAGGGGGCGTGAAGATGACGATGGCGACGCAACGGAAGAGCGAGTCCTCACGGCGCCGCGGCGGGCCCGTCGGGAAGCCGCGGGCGAGCGTAATAATACCCACGCACGACCGCCGGGAGCTGCTGGAGATGACCCTGGACCACATCGCCGCCCAGACCGTCGACCTCGCCTCCATCGAGGTCATCGTCGTCGTCGACGGCTGCAGCGACGACACCCTGGATATGCTCCATGGGCGCCGCTGGCCGTTCCCCCTGCGCGTCCTGCAACACTCGCGGCAGAGCAGCGCCGCCTCCCGCAACGCCGCCGCCGCCGTCGCCCGGGCCCCCGTCGTCATCTTACTTGACGACGACATGATGGCCGCCCCCGACCTGATAGAGAGGCACCTGGCCGCTCATCCGAAGGGCCGGCCCACCGTGGCCATCGGCCAACTGGCGCCCTCCTCCGCGCGGGGCGTGCCCGGCTGGTGGCGCTGGCTGGAGGGGCAGCTTCAGGAGCAGTACCGGGCGATGCAAAAGGGCCAGCGGCGGGTCGGCGGGCTCTCTCTCTACAGCGGCAACTGCTCCGTCAACCGCGACGCCTTCCTGGCCGTCGGCGGCTTCAACGAGGAGCTCTCGAACTCGGAGGACATCGAGCTCGGCCTGCGGCTGGAGAAGGCGGGTGTCGCCTTCTGTCTCGTCCTCGATGCCAGCGCCGAGCACTGGGGCTACCGCACCTACTCATCCTGGCGGGAGATGGCCTACAACTACGGTCGCTGGGACGCCCGCCTCATCTTCAAGACGGAGTTCCGTTTCGCGCTCGACCGTCTGCGCGACGGATACGCGCGCCGTGGCAGAATGCGACACTGGTTCGTCTCCATGGCGCTCAGCAGTGAGAGCCGGCTGCGGTTCTTCATCGCCGGCCTGCGCCTCCTCGGGCTCGCCTCAGGCGTCGTTCGGCTCTCCTTCCTGGAGCGAAGGGCCTATGCCGCCATCTACGAGTTCACCTACTGGAAGGGTGTATCCGACGAGCTGGGTGGGCTGCGGGCGGTGGCGGTCGCGCTCGCCGCTGGGAGGGCGACATGACGGCCACCGGAGAGCGGGTGGCGGCCCCGAACGCCGCCTGGTCGGCCTGGCCCGATACGGCGCGACTCTACCGGTTCAGCCTGCGCCTGGGCCTGCGCTCGCTGCGCCCCCGCAACGCCCGTGCCGCCTTGCCCCGCCTCCTGAACCCCCTCTCCTACCCGCGGGGCATGGAGTACGCCCTTACCCTCCGCGGCCTCGATCTGCCGGATGCCGCCCGCGTGCTCGACATCGGCAGTCCCAAGCTGCTCTTCCTCTGGCTGGCGGCGAAGACGCGTCTCGAGCTGACGGCCACGGACATCCAGGACAGCTTCATCCCGCCTGCCCGCGACCTGCTGGAGCGGCTGGGCCTGGCTGAGCAGATCGGCGGCCGCCTGCGGCTGGAGACGCAGGACGCGCGCGCCCTCACTTTCCCTGATGACAGCTTCGACGCCGTCTACTCCATCTCGGTCCTGGAGCACATCCCCGACGACGGCGACAGCCTCGCCCTCCGCGAGATCGCCCGTGTGCTGCGGCCCGGTGGCCGTCTTTGCCTGACCGTACCCTTCTCGGCGAAGTACGAGGAGGAGTGGGTCGGGCGCGACGTCTTCGAGCGGCGGCGCCAGCGCGGTGAGAAGGTCTTCTTCCAGCGCCGCTATGACAACGACTCCCTGGAGCGGCGGCTTGTCGCCCCCTCGGGGTTGCGGCAGAGGGAGCGCGCCTACTTCGGCGAGCCGGCGCTGCCCTTCGACCGCTGGTGGAACCGGCTCCCGATGGCGGCCCGGCTGCCCTTTGCCTGGGCGCAGCCCTTCTGCGAGCGCCTCCTGCTCCGGGAGCTGGACGAGCGCCGGCGGGACAGGGCGATCGGAGTCGCTCTCACACTGGCGAAGGAAGGAGGTGCCCGCGGTGGCGGTTGAAGCCCTGGCGCGACCCTCCCCAGAGACGGAAAAGGCGCTACGCCGGCTCTTCCTAGTGGCGGGCGTCGGCATCGCCCTCTTCCTGGCCTGGCTGCTCGTCGCCTACGGTGGGCCGGACGGCAACCTGCTCGCTCCCGTCGGCTTCTTTGCCGTGCTGCTCGTCGCGCCTCTGGTGCTACGCCGGCCTATCGTCGGCCTGTACATCATCATGGGTGCCGCCGTCATCATCGAGACGGACCAATTGTCATTCGGGATGCAGGGCACCTCAGCCCTCCCGTTCTTCCGCGACATGAACAGCGTCACCGGCATCCGCGGTTTCTGGATAAACCCGGCCGAGCTGTTGATCGTTATTACCGCCGCTGGCTGGCTCCTGCGGGAAGGCGCCGGCGATCGCGTCAAGCTCAAGCCGATGCCCCTGCTCGCGCCCTTGACCGTCTTTGTCGCCGCCATCGCCTTCGGCGTGATCCACGGCCTTATCACCGGCGGCGACGCCAAGATCGCCCTCTGGACGGTTCGACCGCTGGCCTACTTCTACCTTGCCTATCTGCTGACGCTCCAGTTGCTCACCGACCGCCGCCAGATAACGGGCCTGCTCTGGCTCCTCATCGCCGGCGTGGCCCTGAAGGGGCTGATCGGGTGGTGGCGGTACTACGTCGACCTCGGTGCCGACCTGAGCGCCCTCAACCAGGTCGAGGGAATGAACTCGCTCATGGCCCACGACGAGTCCTTCTTCTATCTCGCCGTCATCCTCCTGCTGGCGGTGCAGCTCCTCTACGGCGCTCCCCGCGGCCAGCGACTCGCCGCCCTGCTGGTGACCCCGCTGGTGCTCCTGCCCTTCCTGGCCAACCAGCGGCGGGCCGCTTCACTCGCCCTGATCATCGCCCTCGTGCTCCTGGGCGTCGTGACCATCTCCCTGCTGGCCAGCCGGCGACGGGCCATCCTCACCGGGATCGTCCTTGGCGCCGCCGTCCTTCCCTTCTACGTCGCGATGTCGTGGAACGCCGACTCGCTGGCGGGCGAGCCGGTGCGGGCCGTCAGGTCCGGCATCTCGCCCGAGAGCCGCGACCTCGCCTCCAATGAGTACCGCGAGGCCGAGAACGTGAACCTGGATTTCACCGTCCGCAGCAGTCCCCTCCTGGGGATCGGCTTCGGCAAAGAGATGCGCGAGGTGTGGCCGCTCCCCGACATCAGCGCCCAGTTCGCCTGGTACAAGATCGCGCCCCATAATTCCATCCTCTGGCTCATGATGACCATCGGCATCGGCGGCTTCGTCGTCTTCTGGTACTTCGTCGGCGCGGCGATCGTGGGGATGCTGCTCGTTGCCCGCCGCCTGTCCCGCCGTCTGGAGAAGGGGGTCGCCGTCTATGGCCTCCTCATGCTGGCGTCGCTGCTCGTCTCCGCCCTCCTCGATCAGGGTCTTCTGAGCATGCGCGTGATGCTCTTTATCGGCATCCTGCTGGGCGCCGTCTTTGCCCTTCCCCGGCTGGCCGCCGCGGAACCCGACGGCGTCGAGCAGGGGAAATCCGGAGGTGGTGGTGGTGAGTAGGAAGCCGAACGTTCAACCCCTGCCGGCCGAAGAAAGGCCGCCCCTTTCCTTGGGCCTGCTGCGGCGGAAGATTGCCGAGGCTCTCGGCGCCTTCCATCTCAAGCTATGGCTTGCCAACCTCCTGCTCGCTCCCCTGCCCGTGCTGGTCGGCAAGCGTTTCCGCGCCCTCATCTATCGTCTTGCCGGCTTTCGCATCGGCCCCGACAGCAAGTTCCTCGACAGAGCCACCTTCGACGCCCTCTGCAACCCCTATCCCAACCTGCGCATCGGGCGTCGCTCCCAGATCGGCATCGGCTGCCACTTCAGCCTCAACGCGCCCGTCACCATCGGTGACAACGTGGTCTTTGGGCACTACGTCCGCATCATCACCGACAAGCACGCCATCGGGCCTGCCCACCGCCGCTGCGGCGAGCGCATCCCCCTGCCGGTCGCGATCGAGGACGGCGTCTGGATCGCCAGCGACGTCACCATCCTGCCCGGCGTCACCATCGGCGCGGGCAGTGTCGTCGCCGGCGGCGCCGTCGTTGCCAACAGCGTGCCTCCGAACAGCCTCGCCGGCGGCGTGCCGGCGGAGGTGCTGCGCGAACTCCCGGAGGGGGCGGATGTCTGGGCGCGCGAGGCGTCGCTTGCCGAAGCGGAGGCGAAGACGAGTGGACAAGTAAGGGGACGGGCCTCATGGAAGTAAACGAGGACCCCAGGGGCGACGGCGCCTCCTTTGGGCAGCGCCTCCTGGACGAGGTCGACCGTCACGGCGGTGAGAAGCGATCGCTGTGGCAGCGCCTGAAGAGCATCCGCGCCCAGATAGCGCTGGAGATCTCGGAGATGCACTTGGCCTTCTTGCTGGCAAACGTCCTCCTCGCCCCCATGCCCATGGCCCTGGGTCGCCGGCTGCGCCCTCGCCTCTACCGTCTGCTCGGCATGCACATCGGCCGCGGCACACTGATAAGCAGGCCCTGGCACGTACAGGGTATGGGTAGGCCCTACGGGCGCCTCACCATCGGCGAGCGCTGCCTGTTCCGCGCCGCCCGCTTCGAGCTCAACGCCCCGATACACATAGGCGACCGCGTATGCGTCAGCGACGGTGCCCTCATTACCACCGACGGACACGAGCTGGGCCCGCCCGAGCAGCGACTGGGACGCATAAGGAGCCGGCCGGTGACCATCGGCGACGGCGCCTGGGTTCAGCGCAACGTGATGCTGCTGGGCGTGAACGTGGGCGAGGGGGCGGTAATCGCGTCCGGCGCCGTCGTGACCAAGGACGTCCCACCCAACACCTTCGTCGCCGGCGTCCCCGCCCGCATCGTCCGTGAGCTTTCGGCGGGCGATGAGCGGCCCCCCGAGGAGGAGGCGGCAGGGCAATGAACAGTTGGCTTCCCATTCTCGCCTATCACCGAATCTGCGACGTCCCGCGCGCCGACGATCCCCTCAACCTCTGCGCCCGGCCGCAGGACTTCGAGCGCGCCCTCCGCTACCTGGCGTCTCACGGCTACCGTTTCGTCTCCCTTGAGACAGCGATGGACGCGATGGACGAGAGTCGCTCGCGACGGGAGAAGCTCGCCTGCCTGACATTCGATGACGGCTACCGCGATTTCTACACCCACGTCTTTCCCATTCTGCGGAAGTACGGCGCTCCTGCCACCGTCTTCTTGGTCACCGGCTGCATCGGCGACACCAACCACTGGGACGACCGCTACGGGCTGCCGCCGCTGCCCCTGCTGAGCAGGGAGGAGATCCTGGAGCTGGACGCCCAGGGCGTCGAGTTCGGCTCCCACACCGTGACCCATCGCCCGCTCCCTGAGCTCAGCGCCGCCGAGCAGACGCGGGAGATCGTCGACTCCAAGAGAGCGCTTGAAGAGCTGCTCGATCACCCTATTCGCTTCTTCTGCTACCCGCACGTCAACTGCGACGAGCGCGTCCAGTCGCTCGTGCGCGACGCCGGCTACAGCGGCGCCTGCGGCGGGGAGCAGGCGGACCACTCACGCTATCTTCTCCATCGCGTCGACGTCTCGCGGTCAGGCTGGCTCGACACCCGCTTTCGCATCCGCGGGTGGCGCTACTTCCTGCAGCGCAGCCGTCGCCTGCGCGCCCTCAGACACCTTCTTCTGCCCTCAAGCCGCGCCTTTCCAGAGCCTACGGAGGTGCCTCGATGAGCGCGACCACGGACCGGCGCATCCAGGCATCGCGCCTCACCACGCTGCCCGAGATCGATGCCCTCCGGGACGAGTGGCGGCAGCTCGAAGAGCGTTGCCCCGACCTCACGCCGTTCTCGACCTGGGAGTGGTGCCGCAGCGTTGCCAAGCACTACGGCGACGATCGGCCGCTCTGGGTCTTCACCCTTCGCAGCGACGGCGACCTGGTCGGCATTGCCCCCTTCGCCGAGACGCGTCTCGGCGGCCTGCGGCTCCTCCGCTTCATCGGCTCCGGCCCCGGCCGCTACTCCATGGCCGACTACCAGGACCTGTTGGCTGCGGAGGGGCATGAGGACGAGGTCGTCGCCGCCTTCTGCGACGAGCTGGCGCGGCAGCCCGCGTGGGACGTCCTCCACCTCCGGGAGCTTCCCCCCTCGTCGCGCACGACCGTCAGGCTGACCGCCGCCGCCGCGTCGCAGGGTTGGCTGACGCAGCTCGAGCCCGGCAGCGACGTTCATCTGCTTCCTCTCAACGGTACCTGGGACAGCTACAAGGCGACGCTCTCGCGCTCGACGCGCGGCAACACGAGCCGGAAGATACGCAAGCTCGTCGCCGAGCACGCGGGGTCGTTCGTCACCGTCGGCGACGACGAGAGTGCCGTGCGCGCGGCGATGGAAGACCTCTTCGACCTCCACACCCGGCGCTGGAACTCCGTCGGCAAGCCCGGCATCTTCTCCACCCCGCGGCGGCGGCGCTTCGACCACGAAGTCGCCGGCCGGCTCGCACAGCGGGGAATGCTCAGGATTTTTCTCCTGAAGTCCGGCGACAGGACCATCGGCGTCAGCTACGGGTTTCGGCGCAATGGGGTGGAGTACCACTACGGGGGAGGCTTCGATCCCGCTCCCGAGTGGAACCACTTCCGGCTGGGCATGGCGCTCGATCTCTGGATCATCGAGGATTCTTTTCGCCGCGGCGTGCGCTGCGTCAACTTCCTGCGCGGTGAGGGCCACTACAAGGAGCACTACCGCATGGAGACCCGTTTCAACCAGGACCTGCTTGTCTTCCGCAATCGGCGCGCCCGGCTTCACTACCGCTTTGCGCGCGTTGCGCGGGGTGCCCTGAACCGGCTGCGGCGCCGGTTGGCGGACGGCAGGGCGAAGCTTCCAAAGGCCGGCTAGATGGTGGAGTTGACTGTAACCGCTGCTCTCTTGGTCGCTGAAGTGGTCCTGCTCGGCGCCACCGCCTACCTCCTCTTGCTCGTATTCGCGGGCGTGGTCGTCAGAAGGCAACGGCCGGCGCCGGCCCGCCGAATGCGCCGCTTCGCCGTTGTCGTGCCCGCGCACAACGAAGAGGCGGGCGTCGCGCGCACGCTCGACAGCATCCACGCACTCGGCTATCCGCGCCCCCTGTTCGACGTGCACGTCGTCGCCGACAACTGCGACGACCGCACCGCCGAGATCGCCCGCGGCTATACGCCCTTCGTCCACGAACGCATCGACGAGACGGCGCGGGGCAAGGGACAGGCCCTCCGCTGGCTCTTCGACCGGCTCGTCGGCGGCGCCTACGACGCCTTCGTCGTAATCGACGCCGATAGCGTAGTCTGCCGCGACTTCCTGTCGGCCATGAACGACCGGCTGGAGAGCGGGTGCCTCGCCGTCCAGAGCTACCATGGCGTGCTCGACCCTGAGCGGTCATGGGTCGCCTCCCTGCGCGGCGCCGCCTTGTGTCTTCTCCACCACACCCGGCAGAGTGGTCTGAGCGCTCTCGGCGCTTCGGCCGGCCTCGCCGGCAACGGCATGGTCTTCGCCGCCGAGCTGCCGCAGGCCCGCGAGTGGGACGCGTTTGGCGTGACCGAGGACCTGGAGCTGCACGCAAAGCTGGCGGCGGCCGGTGTGAAGGTCGCCTTCGCCCCGGAAGTGTCGGTGCTGAGCGAGATGCCGTTGTCCCTCGCCGCCTCCCGCGATCAAAACCTGCGCTGGGAGCGGGGACGCCTTGCTCTCGTCTGCCACCATGCTCCGAGGCTTTTCGTCGCCGGTCTTCGTTCCCGCGACTGGCCGAAGCTCGCCGCCGCCCTCAACCTGCTGATCCCGCCGCTATCGGTGCACGCCATCCTGGCGGTCGCCTTCCTCGTCCTGTCGCTGCTCCTCGGCTCGACCGTCGCCGTCGTCCTTGCGGCGGCCACCCTGCTCGGCCTGGCGGTCTACGTCGTCGCCGGGCTCGCCGCCGCGAAAGCTCCCCTACGGCTCTGGCTGGCGCTCGGCTTCGCCCCCATCTACGTCCCGTGGAAGGGATGGCTCTACGCGCAGGCCCTGATCGCTCGAGGGCCGCCTTCCTGGACGAGGACGAGGCGTGCCGGTGAGACGTCTAAGAGCAAGTGAGCGCTTTTCCCCCGGGGGAGCTATTATTGCAAGGACGAGGTCAGACGAGATGACAACAACCACGAAGACGCGGTCCCGGTTCGGCTTGCGCGTCGTGGGACGCGATCGCTGGGAGCCGGACCTCTCCCGGCGCATCGCCGATATAGACCTGCGCTCTCCGCTGGCCCACCCCTTCCAGACCGAGCCCTTCGCTGCCCTCTTCAACACCGACCCTTCCCGGCCTCACTTCGCCGTGCTTGCCGAAGACGAAGACGGCATTGCCGCCTATTGGTGGGGGTACTTCGTCCGCTATCGCGATCGACCCCGACCTCGCAGCACCGCCTGGGTGCGCTCAGGACCGGTCATCCGCGCCGACCTCCTCGACCGGCGCGACCAACTTCTCTCCCTCATGCTCGCGGAGCTGAAGAGGCACGTGCGGCAGCAGGGGATGGGCTGGATCATCTTCACCACGGAGGCGCTCTACGGCGCCGTCTCTGAGGGGGTGAGCCTGGCGCAGGGCTTCCACAGGTACGACCTTCAGACCTACCTCGTTGACCTGACACCACCGGAAGAAGAGCTGTCGAAGAGACTTAACCCGCGGGTGCGCTGGGCGGCGAGAAAGGCCCGCGAGAAGGGAGTCGTAGTCGAGGACGCCGTCTCTGATGAAGACGTCCTCTCCTACTATCGGCTCTATCTGGAGGCGGCGTCTGCCCCTGAGGACAGGCCGCTCTCCGAGCAGATGTTCCTGCGCGGCTTCCAGCGGCTACGCGAGGAAAACAGGGCGCGCATCGTCGTCGCCAAGCGAGATGGCCGTTTTGTGTCTGGCAGCTTCTTCCCCTGTCATGCCGGGCTTGCCGCTCAGCACCAGACTGCGCTGGCCGGTGAAGGGCGCAGTCTCAACGCCGGCAGCCTGCTGCTTTGGGAGGCCATCCTCTCCTTCAAGGAGGCCGGCTTCGCTGCTCTCGACCTGGTCTCCGTTGAGGTCGCGCCTCCCGAGGGTTCGCGTGAGGCCGGCGTGCGCCACTTCAAGGGCAAATGGGGTGGTGAGTTGTTGGATACGCCGGTCTACCAGTACTGGTCCCCGAGCGTGCGCCTTTGGCGGACGATCATGAGCAGGCTCCGTCGGCGGGAGCGGGCGGCTTCCCCGTCGCGGGGGGCATCAGTGGCCCTGGAGGGAGGCTGACTTGGCGGCGACGAAACGCTTCCTGCCAACATTGATGCCGCTCCCCTTCTCCGCGCTCCTGCCCGGCAGGGCCCGCTCGCTGGCCACCTTCCCCTTCGCTGCGCCCAGCAGATGCCGCTGGTACTTCCTGGGGCGGTACGCGCTCTGGCACGGCCTCCGGTCGCTTCGTCTGAACGAGGGCGACGAAGTGCTGGTTCCCGCCTACAACTCGGGTGCGGAAGTGGAGGCGGTCATCGCGGCCGGCCTTTCGCCCCGCTTCTTCGAAGTGCATCCTGACCTCACCCCCGACCTGGGTGGTCTGCAGAAGGCCGTTACCAGCCGCACCCGCGCCCTTCTCGCCATCCACTACTTCGGTTTCCCGCAGCCTCTCAGCGAGCTAACCGCGTTCTGCGCCCGCAACGGGCTGCTGCTCATCGAGGACTGCGCCCCCGCCCTGTTCAGCCGCGACGGGACGGTGCCGCTGGGCGCTGCCGGTGTCTTCAGCATCTTCTGCATCTACAAGATGGTGCCGGTGCCTCACGGCGGCCTGCTCGTCGTCAACGACCCCGAGATCGAGCTGCCGGCCGAGCCGCCCGCGCCGCCGCCTTCCTCGAACGCCGTCGAATCCATCCCCGGGATGCTGATCGAGGGGCTGAAGATGCGATATCCTCGGATGCTCCGCTGGGCGCGCCGGGGGCCTCGCCCGCACCCGGCAGCTCCGCGCGCTGGCAGTGCGATGGTGGGAATCGCGGACGTTGAGCGCTTTGACCCGGTGGCCGCCCACAGCGGCGTCTCCTCCCTCGTGCGGCGCCTTGCCCTGAGAACGAATCCCGCCCGCGTGGTTCAGGCGCGTCGCCGCAACTACCGCCTGCTCGGCTCGTTGCTGCCGCGCGAAATCCAGGTGCTCCCCGAGCTGCCGGAAGGCGTCTGTCCCATCGCTCTCCCCGTCCTCTTCCCCGACAAGCCGGCGGCCATCAGAAGGCTCTGGGAGAAGGGGATCCCCCTGTACGCGTACTGGTCGCTGCGCCATCCGGCGGTCCCCGACGGTGCCTTCCCCGAAGCCGACCACCTGCGCGCCCATGTGCTGGACCTGCCCGTATACCAGGGGCTGTCGTCGGAAGACATCGAGTACCTCGCGGAGGCAGTCTCCCGCGAACAGTCTGGAGGACTGAAGTAAAATGGCCGGACTGGAGAAGAGAAGACTAGCGGTCGTGATGATAGGCGCCCTGGCGGCCATCATGCTCGCCTGCGGGGCGCGCTGCCCGGAAGAGGGCACGTCTCCCGCGCCGAACCCGCTGGCGGCCGAGCTCCCCGCCGGCCTTCCCCGACACTTCGGCCTCGGCCTCATGAACGACCCCCAGCAGCTCGACTGGATGACCACCGCCGGTGTCCCCTGGGACTACCGCTACCAGTACCTCACCGGCGGCGTCAACACCGGTGACGGCTGGAGGGACTGGGCCTACCCCGATGGCTCCTTCGTCGACCAGTACCTCCAGCAGAGCGTCGGGAATGGCTACATACCCGTCTTCAGCTACTATCAGATCGTCCCCTCCGCGCCGGCGCCGGGAAGCGAGAACGTCGTCGAGAAGCTCCGCGACCCCTCGACCATGAGCGCCTACTTCCAGGACTGGGAGCTCTTGATGCGCCGGCTGGGCGCGTTTGGGGGGACGGTGATAGTCCACGTCGAGCCCGACCTTTGGGGCTACCTGCAGCGCCAGAACGAAGATGCCGCCAAGGTGAGCGTTCAGGTCAGGTCGACGGGGCTCGCCGCCGTCGCCGGCTTCGACGACACCGCCGCCGGCTTCGCCCAGGCGCTCGCGCACCTGCGCGACCTGTACGCGCCCGACGCCCTCCTCGGGTTCCACGTGTCGCACTGGGCCACCGGCAAAGACCTCATCCTCAATCACGCCGATCCCGCCAAGACGGCGGCGACGATCGCCGCCTTCTACCGTTCTCTCGGCGTCCCGTTCGACCTGCTCTTCCTCGACGTGTCGGACCGCGACGCCGCCTGGTACGAAGCGCAGACCGGCAAGCGGGATCACTGGTGGGATGATTCAGACTTCGAGAGGTACAGGTCATTCGCCGCCAGAATTGTCGGGGAGACGGGGAGACCGGCGGTCCTCTGGCAGGTGCCCCTCGGGAACACCCTCTACCGCAGCATGGACAACACCTGGGGGCACTTCCAGGACAACCGGGCCCAACTCTGGCTCGGCGAGCGGGAGCGTATGCAGGGGCTGGCCGACGCGGGCGTCATCGCCCTCCTCTTCGGCGCCGGCGCGGA
>DAOUEO010000221.1:0-15173 GCA_034430455.1 Dehalococcoidia bacterium
GCCATCTTCGGCTCCAGCGACGACGTGAGGGACACGGATGGCGACGGCATCAACGACGGCGTGGAGGTGAAGGGCTGGGGCACATCGCCGATTGTAAGGAACAGCGACGGCGACGTCTGCGACGATGACAAGGAGATCGCCGAGATCAACGGCGACGGGGTGGTCAACTCCCTCGACGAGGCGCGGGTGGCGCAACGGGTATACAACGCCCAGGATGACGACCCCGACGACGGCAATCCAATCCCCGACCCCGACATGCAGGTGAACCCCGCCTTCGACATCAACCGAGACGGGGTGATGAACGCCCTCGACCCGGCGCTGGTCGTACTCAACTCGAACATGACGGAGCCGCCGGAGGAGTGCGACTGCCGCTAGGGCGAGCCGCCGGGCGCCGTCGCTTGCGGAACCACGCTACCCCTGAGAAATACGCTGTCGCTTGCGGCTGGGCGCCGTCGCTTGCAGAACCACGCTGCCCCTCAGAAGCACACCATCGCTTGCGGCTGGGCGCCTTTCTGGCCGTCGGCTCCCTTTGAGAGAGGCTACTCGTGGCGGAGGGCTTCGATGGGGTTGAGCCGGGAGGCGTTGTGAGCGGGGTAGATGCCAAAGAAGAGGCCGATGACGGCGGATACGGAGAAGGCGACCATGATGGAGAAGGGTGTGACGGCGGTATGGAGATCATGTCCGAAGACGTGCTGGCCGTCCGCCAGGCGCGCCGCCATTACGCCGATGAGGATGCCCAGCATGCCTCCCACCATGGTGACGGTGACGGCCTCTACCATGAACTGGAGGAGGATGTCACGGCGCTTGGCTCCCAGGGCTTTGCGGATGCCGATCTCGCGTGTCCGTTCGGTGACGGAGACGAGCATGATGTTCATGATGCCGATGCCGCCGACGATGAGCGATATGCCGGCTATGCTGCCCAGGAGGATGGTGAGGGTCTGGGATACCTCGCTGACGGTGGAAACAAGGTCTTCCTGGGAGCGAATGGTGAAGTCGTCCTCGGCGACGTCGTGTCGATCCCGTAGGAGGGCGGCTATCTCCTCCTTGGCCTGGTCGAACTTGCTCGAATCACTGACCTTGATCGTTATCTGGTGAACGTTGCTGAGCCCCTTGGGATGCCGGATGAAGGGGATGCGCGCCTGCATGGTGGGCAGGGGGATGATCAGTAGGTCGTCCTCGTCGCCGGTGGCGGTCGCCCCCTTGCGCTCCATGACGCCGACGATGCGGAAGTTGAAGCTGAAGTAGTAGCCATACCTTCCTACAGTTAGCCTGACCGTCCGGCCGATGGGGTCGACGTCGCCGAACAGAGTCTCTTTGACGTTGGCGCCGAGGACGCCAACCAAGCCCTTTCGGGTGATGTCATCTTCATTGATGAATCTGCCTTGGACAACGTAGTGGTCGCGCGTGAATTCATATTCGGGAGTGACACCGGTGATCACGGTGCTCATGCTGTTCCCACCGGCAACCAGGGGGGCCTCAAAGAATACCTGTGAGGCAACACTTTCTACGTAAGGGAAGGCATCAGGGTTGTTGATGGCGTCGGCGTCGATGGTCACGAGGGTAGTGACGGTGCCGCCGGTAGGGTTTGAGGGGGTGCTTCGTTCCGCGTCGACCGTGCCAGGTTTAATGAAAAGGAGGTTGCTGCCCAGACCTTTGATGCGGTCGGTGATGCCCTTCTGGGCACCCTGGCCGGCAGCCATGAGGGCGATGACGGCGCCCACGCCGATGATGATGCCCAGCATGGTAAGGGAGGTCCGCAGCTTGTTGGCGGCGAGGGCGCGGATGGCGATGGGGATAGTGTCGAAGAGGCTCATGATAGGGGGCCTTCAGATTGGGATTGGCGCGGGGGAGGCGCGTCATGGCCCGCCGCACAGCGAGAGGTCCCCTCAACGGGACTCTCTGTCCGCTGGTCCGAGGGATCCGCGGCAGTGGAGGTGTCGATGTCGCTGATGATCTGGCCGTCGCGTAGCTGGACGATCCTGCGGGTGCAGTCGGCGACCTCCCTCTCGTGAGTAACGAAGACTATGGTGATGCCCAGTTCCCGGTTGAGGCCGTCGAAGATGCGCATGATCTCGGCGCTGGTGGTGGTGTCCAGGGCGCCGGTGGGCTCGTCGGCGAGGATGATGGTGGGCCTGCTGACGATGGCGCGGGCGATGGCGACCCGCTGCTGCTCGCCGCCGGAGAGCTGGGTGGGCCGGTGGTGAATGCGGTCGCCGAGGCCGACGTCTGTCAAAGCCTGCGCAGCCAGCTTGCGCCGGTTGCGGGCGCCGCGATATACGAGTGGTACCTCGACCTGCTCCAGGGCGGTGAGCCGGGGCAGGAGGTTGAAGCTCTGGAAGACGAAGCCTATCCTGCGGTTGCGGATCGTGGCGAGGGCATCGTCGCTGAGGGTGCTAACCTCGCGGCCGTCCAGGGTGTATCTGCCCGACGTGGGAACATCGAGGCAGCCGACGATGTTCATCAGGGTGGACTTGCCGGAGCCGGAGGCGCCGACGATGGCTACGAACTCGCCGTCGTCGATCTCCACGCCCACGCCGCGCAGGGCGTAGATCGGCACTTCCCCCGTCTTGTATATCTTGTTGATATCGGCGAGCTTGATCACGGCCGCGCCCCGCCCCCGTTAGCGGATCCCTTCCGGCAAGTCGTCCTCTTCTTCACCTGCGCTCTCTTCGCCCCCCTCGGCCATCCCGCGCAGGGCTATCGTTTCACCGACGCTCAGGCCGCTGATGATCTGGACGTTATCGCCGTCGGTGAGGCCGGCCTCGACGGGGCGCAACTCGATTTCGCCATCAACGATGAGCTCGACTACCTGCTTGCCGCCACGGATGCGGACTGCCGCGCTGGGGATGGCCACAACACCGGTCTTCAGTTCGATGGTGATGGCGGCCGAGCCGCTCATCCCCGGCGCCGGCTGCGCGCCTGATTCGTCATCGAGGCCACCCGTAATCTCGCACTTGACAGGGTAGATGATCACACCCTGCTGTACGTCGGGTGAGAGGCCGATGGCAGCCACGCGTATGGGGTAGGCCTTGCCCTGGATGGCATCGAAGACGAGCCCACCCGTCTGGCCGACTTTGAGATCAGCGAGCTCCGTCTCTCCTATGTTGAGTTCGAATATGAGGGCGCCGGGGGTGAGGATGGTAACGGCGGGCACCGCGGAGGACACAGACTGGCCTACCTTCACGGGCAGGGAGGCGACGACGCCGTCGAAGGGGGAGACGATGGTGGCATCGTCGAGGGCGTCGCGGGCCTTGTCGACGGCCAACTCCGCCTGGCGGACCTCCTGCTTCTGGATCGCTATCTCCGTATCTGTGGCGCCGGCCACAAGCTCGTCGCGGGCGCTGATGGCTGAGGCGACGGCGACCTGCGCCATTGTCACGGTGGAGTGGAGGTTGGAAATCGTCGTGCCGGAGGCGCCATCGAGGAGCTTCTGATAGGCGGCCTGGGCTGCGGCGAGCGCCCACCTCGCCGCGGCCACCGCATCCTCGCCGGCGGTGATCTCTTCGGGGGTGGCGCCGTCCTCGAGTTGGTCCAAGGCAGCTTCCGCCGCTTCCACGGAGGCGTCCGCCGCGACGATCTGCTCTTCGGCGCTGTCCACGGCGGTGATGGCGTTGCGGTAGTTCGTGTTGGCGTAGACGAGGGCCTGCGTGGCCGCCCAGAGGTCGGTCACTATGGGCTCGGGGGTAGCGGTGGGCTCGGTGGTGGGGAGCGGCGTGGGCGTGTAGACGGGGGTGGGCTCGGGCTCGATCTCCTCCAGGATGGCTTCCACCTGGGCGCTGGTCAGAGGATCCTCGTAGTTGTTGGCATCGAGGTCGTCGCAGACGTCTTCGACGTGGCCATCGGTGTCGCAGTAGGTCTTGGCGGCCGACTCGAAGGAGCTGGCGGCGTCATCCCGGTTGCTTTCGGCCGTGTCCTTCTGCATCTCGGCCTGAGAGAGACTCGCCTCCGCCTTGACGACGGCTGCTTCGGCGGCGGCCAGGTCGGCGTCCGTTGCCCCGTCCTTCAGGGTGTCGAGCTTGGCCTCAGCGGCGGAGAGGGCGGCCACCGCCGCCGCTACGGCTTGCTCGGCGGCGGTGATCTCGGCGTTCTCGGGGTCGTCGAGGGCATCCTGGAACTCGTTCTCGGCTTTGGTGAGAGCGTCCTGGGCGCTGACCACGGCCAGTCCGGCCTTGGCGATATCGGCGACGGTGGCGCCCTCCTCCATCTTGCGGAGCCGCAGGCGAGCCACGGCAAGGGCCGACTCGGCGACGGCGACGGCGTTTTCGAGCTGGTCAGCCTTGACGCTCATGAGGGGCTGGTCGAACTTCACTTCGTCGCCGAGCTCGACGTATATGGCCTCGATCTGTCCCGGGACGGCGAAGCTGAGGGCGGCCGAGTCCTGGGCGACAGCTTCACCGGAGGTGGTGATCCTGGCGCGCAGGTCCATGGTGCCGACGGTGTAGGCCTGGTAGGACTCCTTCTTGCCGTCGCCACCGCTGAAGAAGGCCTGGTAGACGAAGAATGCGACGAGACCGGCGACGACGAGGCCGACAATCAGCCCGATGGCCTTCCAACTCCGCCCAGCCTCAATATCCCCCAGACCGGATCGATCCATACCCCGCCCCAGCTCAAGGAGTCTTACGTGTATCTGTTATTGTCTATCAGGTATGGGGAGCTAGGTCAAGCTGAGAGGGAGTCTGTAGTGTAGTGTCGCGCCGTGCGGGATGCCCGCCCTGCGAGGAATTGAGCATTCGGTCTGAGGGATGAATCCCTCAGCCTTCTGTGGGGGATGCCGTGCGCGTGGGCGACGCCGGCGTTGTCGCCGGAACATGGGCGCCCGTCTTCCCACCCACCCGCCCTAGGAAAGCCAGGGAAGATCAAGGGGACACCCCTTGAACCCCGGCAAAGGGGCTTCGCCGCTCTGCACTCCCCCGGGGCTGCGCGGAGCTGTCTCGTCGACGAACCACCAGGCCGGGGCGTGAGGAAACGGGCCGGGCACCCGCCACGGGCCCTCCATAGGCGGGTAAACGAGCGGGCGCCGTCCCGACCCTGCCGGGACAATGGAAATAGAGGGGTTGGCCACTAAACACGAACCAGTCACGGCAGCTTCGGGGCCTCCGCCGGTCTTCCTCAGATCTGTCGCACGAGGTCGCTGAGCGAGCGGCGGGAGGTGATCCGCGGCTGCTCCGCCGGGTAGCCGAGGGGCAGCAGGGCAACGGGTACCTGCTCGGGAGGGGCGCCGACGGCCTGCCGAACCGCGTCCTTCCGGAAGGCGCCGACCCAGCAGGAGACGAGGCCGAGGTCGTGGGCGGCAAGCTGGGCGTAGGCGCAGGCGATGGTGGCGTCCTGGAGGCTGTAGAGGGTCTCGCCGCGATGGCCGTACTTGCGACGGGCACGGCCCAGGTCGGCGAGGAAGACGAGGACGAGGGGCGCCTGGGCGACGAAGTCCTGGTCGAGGGCGGCGCGGGCGAGGGCCTGCCTCGTCGCGGGCGAGCGCACGGCGACTATCTGATATGCCTGGAGGTTGCCGGCGGAGGGGGCTCTGTTGGCGGCATGGAGAAGACTCCCCAGCTTGTCTTCCTCCACTTCCGTGGGCTGGTAGGCGCGGAGGGAGTGTCTCTCTTCGATCAGCGTAGCGTAGTCCATTGCGTCGTTCTCCCTGGTTGAAGCGTCCCCTCTGCGTTCGGCCTGTCTTATGACAAGTGCTATTCCGGGCGTTCCGCCTCCGCGCGCCGCCCCGCCCGCTCGCGCAGGAACTTTATGATGGGAGGGGGTTCCGGCGGGTGCCAGGCCGCCTTCCAGTGGTCGAAGTCGGGCCACTGGTAGGGCAGGTGAACGGTGGTGTTGGGCTGCTCGATCTCCGGGAGGGCGCGCAGGGCATCCCGGATGACGTTAAGCTGCTCATCGCGGTCGTGGGCGTGCCCCAGGGGATGGCCGAAGGGGAACTCGACGGCGACGGTGCGCGGCGTGCCGCAGGCCTCGGCGAGATAGGGCACCATGGTGACGAATACGGTGCTGATGCCGGCGGCCTCGATTACACGTGCCAGCACGGGCACGTTGCGGCAGCAGTCCGGTCAGACGGGGGCAAGGAGGGCGACATCCACGCCTTCTTCTTTCATGCGGCGGGCGATCTCGGGGCCGGAGGTGTCTCGCCACTCATCGATGTTCTGCTGGAAGCCCATGAGGGAGTAGCTGGTCGGCGCCAGGGATCCGATCTCCCCCGCGTCTTCCAGCTCAAGGAAGCGATGCACCGGCAGGGCGATGTTCATGTCTTCTTCGATGTCGCTGGTGTTGATGTGGAGGTGGGCGACGCCGATCTCTTCCTGGCGCACGTCGCGGGGGATGGCGCGGTAGGAGGGGTCGCCCCAGAAGGGTTCGCGCCGCTCTCTGTCCAGGTCGAAGGGAGGCTGCTTGCCCTTGAGGTAGATGCCGGCGGTGCCGATCAGGGAGCAGCGGCACCGGCTCAGGGGCTTGGCCAGGGGTGTCCAGGGCACTTCTTCTTTCTGGATAGGCAGCCCCTTGTAGTAGTTGGCAAGGGAGGGTGGTAGCCACTTGAAGCTGTCAACTGTCATCTTGCGCCTCCATAGGCATCGATGCTGCGGATGATGATGTCTAGATGCGCATTACGCGGCGGGCGTTCTCGCCCAGGATGAGGCGCTTCTCGTCATCGGACATGGGGAGGGCCTCGATACGCTCGCGGTCGCGCAGGGGGTGGAACCAGGGCCAGTCGGAGCCGAAGAGGACGCGTTCGACGCCGAGCCGCCTTATCAGGTCTGCGGCCTCGTCATCCGTCAGGGAGGGGGGCTGCACGGTGCCGTTGACGGTGAAGGCGCAATCGAAGAAGAGGTTGGGGTGCTCGGCCGCCATCGCCAGCGATTCCTCCCGGTAGCCCTCACCGAGATGGGCGATGACTAAGGTGAGGCGGGGGAACGCCTCCAGTATGCGCGTGAAGGCGCGGGGGCGGGAGTAGTGCTGGGGGGACTCGGGGTCGGGCGAGAAGAGGCCGCCGTGGGAGACGACGGTCAGGCCCAGGGCCTCAGCCTCGGCGTAGGCGGGCCAGAGGTTGGGGTCAGTGGGGCTGAAGCGCTGGGCGGAGGGGTGCAGCTTGATGCCGCGGGCACCCTCCTCCGCCCGTCGGCGTACCTCGGCGGCGGCGTCGTCCGCGCCCATGGAGGGGTCGAGGCTGATGAAGGGGACGAGGGAGGGCTGCTCACGCGCGACCTGGCAGGTCCAGGCGTTGCGCCGCTTCATGCGCTCCACCATGCGGCGGGCCACCTCTTCGGGAGGGCCTTCGCCGCGGGCGAGGGCGGCCTCGCGCATGTCGGTGACGGGGGTCATGTTCAACATCACCGCCTTGTCGATGCCGCCGACGGCCATGAGTCCCAGCAGCTCCTGGACGGTGCCCGCACAGCCGCTCAAAGCGGTGCCGGCGGTGGCCTGGAGGCCGATCTGAGGCGTGGGATAGGTGTGGACATGGGCATCGATGACGGAGAAGCCGGACATGTTATCCCCTCTTCCGGTAGTGGCCCTTTCACGATAGGTCAAAGTCGAGGCGAGGTCAACGACCTCGCTCGTCGGAGCGGGCGGGGGCCAAAGTGAAGATAGGACGGCCGTTTCGTGAAATAGATATCCGACCAGACGATGCAGAGGCGCCGATATCTTTCCGATTATATACGGGTAACACCCAGGCCCTTGAGAACGATGATCTGCCTATGAAGTGGACGCTTAATAAGCAGTTTCTGGCGCCGGTGGTGGCTATCTTCCTCCTGCTGACGGTCGTGGGGACGGTGGTGGCTGTGCGTATGTTCACCGACCAGGCGAACGAGATGGTGGACGAGCAGCTCCGGAGTACGAGCGGCGCGGTGAGCCTGTTGATGGCGCAGCAGGAGAGAGAGCTGCGAGGGCTGGCCGCCTCCGCGGTAAACGTAGCTGATACCGACCTCACGGTGGCGCAACCCGGAGAGCTTCCGGCCAACGAATCGTTGACGCAGATCATGGCCGCCAACGACCTGGCCACTGTCCAGTTGCTCTCTCCCGACGGCACGTTCCTGAACGGGTTTGGGCCCGTCCCTAGCCTGGAAGGGTTCGACATCGACCGGGCCCAGATGGCTCAAGCCCTCTCTACGATCAATGAATCTGGCGGTTCCATCTGGCTTCTAAGCCTGGCCCCCTTCAAGGGCAAGGAAGGTGAGCTCCTTGGCTTCGTGGCGGTGGGGAGGCGCCTGGACCAGGAATTCCTGGACGGGCTGGTGAGCGCCATCGACGTCCAACTGGTGCTCACGATAGGCGATCTCTCGACGGGGTCGTCGACGGCGGCCCAGTACTATGCCCCGGACGTGACTGCCTCCGGGTCCGTGGGCCGGCCCACACAGGTGAAGATCAACGACGATTCATACGGAGTGCTGACCAGCGAGCTGGCGACGGGCGCGCCAGGATCAGCATATCTGTCGGTGCTGATGCCAACGGATAGCATAATGGCGGGCGTGCAGACGCGGGTCGTGCAGCTTGTGGGCATCGGCTGGATCGGCGGCATCTTTGTGCTGGTCGGCATGTTCTACACCTCGAGGCGTGTTTCCGGCCCGGTCCACCGGCTGGCGGCGCGGGTCCGGGAGGTCAGCGAGGGGAGCTACGGACAGACGATGGAGGACGAGGGGGCTGCAGAGGAGATCCGAACGCTGGTGGGGAGCTTCAACCAGATGAGTCTGGCCCTGCGTGAGAGCTACGAGGAGCTTTCCCGACTGGCTAACACGGACGGCCTGACGGGGCTGCGCAACCATCGCTATGTTCAGGAAGCCCTGACGCGGGAGATGGAACGAGCGAAGCAGAACCGCCATTCCGTGGCCGTCATCATGATGGACATCGACAGCTTCAAGCTGTTCAACGATACCCACGGCCACATGGCGGGAGACAAGGTGCTCAGGCTTGTCGCCGACACGATAAGGAATCTGACACACGAGGAGGACACCATCGGCAGATTCGGCGGCGACAAGTTCATGATCATGGTCCCGCGGGCGAACTGACGGCGGGGAAAGGCGGTCGCCGAGCGCATACGAAGGCGGCTGTCGGAGCATGGGGTGCATATGGATAGCGGCCAACGGCTGCCTCTGCGGCTGAGCATGGGCATCGCCGTTTGCCCCGATGACAGTACGAACAAGGAGGAGCTTCTCGCCTACGTGGACGTCTCTCTGTTCGAGTCGAAGCGGGCGGGCGGCAACACGGTTACGCTGGCCAACCGCCACCCCGGAGAGCTGGCCACCTACCAGAACACTACGATGGGTGTGCTGGACGCTCTGGTGCGGGCGGTGGACAAGAAGGACCGCTATACGAAGTCGCACAGCGAGGAGAACGCCGAGTACGCAATGCTGCTGGGCAGGGCGCTGGGGCTCTCGGAGAACACGCTGAGCGCACTGCGCATCGGCGGCCTGCTGCACGACATAGGCAAGATCGGCATCCCTGATCACATCCTCAAGAAGCCGGGACCGCTGACCCCCGAGGAGCGCGAGATCGTGCAACGGCACGTCGTGCTCAGCAACCTCATCATCAAGGGCATACCGCACGCCGAGGACGTCGGCGACGCGGTGGCCAACCATCACGAACGCTGGGACGGCAAGGGCTACCCGCGCGGTCTGAAGGGGGAGGAGATACCGCTGCTGGGGCGGATCATGGCGGTGGTCGACGCCTACTCGGCTATTACGTCCGACCGGCCGTTCCGGAAGGGGCAGAGCCACCGTCTGGCGGTTGCGGAGCTGCGGAGGAACGCCGGCACGCAGTTCGACCCCGACCTGACGGCGAAGTTCATCGAGGTGATGGAGTCGCAACGCAGGGAAGAGGCGGCGGCGTAGCCTGACAGCACATCCCCCTCGCCGACACTCGAAGCCTCCCGGGCACTAGCCCGCGCGCCGCCCATCGGCTAACATGGGTGAACGGAGGAGACGAGGGGGACGGTCGTGGCATTCACCCTGAAACGATGGCCTTTCATTGTGCCCCTGGCCCTGGCGCTGGCCCTGGCCGCCGGCTGCTCTTCGGGCTCGAACGACGAGGAAGCGCTGAAGGCGGCGACGGCTACGCGGCCGGCAGCGACCTCCCCCACCGCGAAGGCGACCCTGCCCGCCACGGCGACGGCCGAGCCGCCAAGCACACCGACCGCTTCTCCGTCCTCCCCAGAGCCCTCGCCGATCGCGCCCGCCGAAGCGCCACCCGCTGAGCCGCCGCCGGGGACGACGCCGGCAGAGGCGTCTCAGATAGAACTCGTGCCCGCCGACATAGGACAGGGCGAGGTCAGCATGATAAGGCTGTGGGGGTACGGCGCCAGCAGCGCCATGGCGATCCTCAACGAGCGGCGCTATCCCCTCGTCGCCGACGGCGGGTTCTTCTGGGGGATACTGGCGGCGTCCGCCGACCAGACGCCCGGCGTCTATCCGGTGACCGTGCAGTTGCGGCAGGAGAACGGGGATCTGCTGGCGGAACCGGCGACCCAGATCAATGTGGTGGCAATGGGCTACCCGGTCGAGAACATCGACCTGCCACCGGAGAGCTCCGCCTTGCTGACGCCGGAGCTGGCCCAGCAGGAGCAGAACACGAGGGACAGGGTCTTCGCTCTGTTTACCCCTCAGAAGCTGTGGGCCGGCCCCTTCATGCTGCCGGTGAACGCGGCGATCGTCAGCCCGTTCGGGATAGGGCGCAGCTATAACGGCGGGCCGGTGAGCGGCTACCACACGGGCGTCGACCTGGCAGGGGAGGAGGGCGCCTGGGTGGCGGCGACGAACAGCGGCCGCGTGGCCTTCGTGGGAGCGATGCCACTACGAGGCAACGGCGTAATCGTCGACCACGGGGCGGGCGTGTTCAGCGGCTACTATCACCTGTCGGCAATGGCGGTGTCGGAGGGGCAGATGGTGAACACGGGCGACCTCGTGGGGGCTGTGGGCAGCACGGGGATGGTCACGGGGCCCCACCTGCACTGGGAGGTCGTGGTGCGAGGGCTGGTTGTCGACCCGATCCCCTGGACGCTGGAGGAGAAGGGGCCCTAACCACCCAGACCGCCGAGCTCGTAGAGGACGGCTGAGACGGCGGCGATCCCCGCCGTCTCGGAACGCAGGACACGGGGCCCCAACGAGACGATCTGCGCGCCGCGGGCGCGGGCGCTCTCCACCTCCTCCGGCGCGAAGCCCCCCTCAGGACCCACGAACAGGCTCACGGCCGGGCGCCCGCGGCGCGCAGGAGACGGCGTCATCTTCCGAAAGGCCGTCCGCAGGCCAAGGGCGCGCTCCTCTTCCCAGGGGAGCAGGCGGATGCCCGAGGCGGAGGCGAGGGCATCCTCGAGCTCTGTGACCGGCGATATCTCGGGCAGGACGGCGCGCCCGCACTGCTCCGCCGCCTCGGTCACGACGCGCCGCCAGCGTTCCCCGCGCGCCGGGCGGTCGTCGCGCGGACGGACGACGCTGCGCTGCACGAGCAACGGCACGAACCTCGCGACGCCCAGCTCCGTCCCCTTCTCAAGGACCCAGTCGAAGCGGTCACCCTTGATGAGCGACTGATAGAGGATGATCTCGACGGGCGGCTCCGGCGGGCCCTTGCGTCGCTCCCGGACGCGGGCGCGCAGGGTTGGTCCATCCGCCTCCTCCAGGACGGCGAGATACTCGTAGCCCGTGCCGTCGAGCAGGACGAGGCTATCCCCCTTACGCATCCGCAGGACGTGCCGCAGGCGATGGGCGAGGGCACCGTCCAGCTCCACCTCCTCCGCCGCCAGGGCCTCCGGGGGGACGAATAGTCTGTTCATGTCTCACGCCTCGAATATGAGCGTCCGCCAGTCGCCGTCGGCCATGACATCGACGAGGGCCGCGCCTGCATCTTGCAGGGCATCGCGGCAGTCCTGCCATCTCTCCTCGATGATGCCACCGGCGATGCCTATGCCTCCCTTCTTGAGGCTGCTCACGAGCTCCGGCGCCAGCTCGACGACGGCGGCGCTGCTTATGTTGGCCACCAGGCGGTCGAAGGCGCCGCGATAGGGGTCAGAGAGGGGCCAGGCGCCGCCCAGGCTGCCCAAAGCCACCGTCACTCGACCATCGACGGCGTTCGCGGCCAAGTTGTCGCGCGCGACGGCGACCGCCAGCTCGTCGCTGTCGAGGGCGAGGACCTCACCCGCGCCCAGCCGGACGGCGGCGATGGCGAGGATGCCGGAGCCGGTGCCGAGGTCGAGGAGGCGGCAGCGGGCAACGAGGTGTCTCTCCAGGGCGAGCAGGCACATGCGGGTGGTGGGGTGCTGACCGGTGCCGAAGGCCATTCCGGGGTCGAGACGGATGACGATCTCGTCCGGCCGGGGGTGGTACTCCCGCCAGCGGGGGGAGACGACGATCCGCTTTCCTATCCGCTCGATATGGAAGTGGCGCTTCCAGGCCTCGGCCCAGTCTTCCTCGCGGACCCAGCGGCCGCGCAGCCGGGGGAGGGCCGAAGAGAGGGCGAGACGCGAGAGGTCGCGGCGGAAGGCCCGCCTCCGGGAGGGGAGGCGCTCGTCGCGACGGAGGTAGGCCCTGACGAGGGTGGACCGGCTGGGGTCGATAGCGACGCCATCACCCTGAGGCCGCAGGGGCTCCTCGATGCTGACGCCGCCCGCCGAGTAGCGCCGCAGGACGTCGGCGACGGCCTCGATGTCGGCGGGGGCGGCGGGCACGGTCAGCTCCAGCCACTCCAGCAATCTTCTCCTCCGGGCGGAAACACGCTCAATCCTAGGGTCTCGATGCGGAGGGGCGCCGGCGTTGTCGCCGAAACATGGGCGTCATTCTTCCCACCCACCCGCCCGAGGGGTGTTTTGGGGAATCTGGGGGACACCCCCAGACCCCCGCCAGAGGGGGAGTATCCCCCTCTGGACTCCCCCAGGGCTGTACAGGGTTGTTATGTCAACAACTATGGGGCTGGGGCACACAGTAGGAGGCCCGATAGGCCCTATCAGCCGAGGCCCTTCTTGATCTTGCCGATTAACCCCTTGCCGTCCTTAGCGGAGCCGTCCTGATGGAGGGACTCCTTCAACTGGGAGAGCAGGCGCTTCTGCTCCTCGTTCAGTTGGGTAGGGGTCACGACGCGCACCCGCACGATCATGTCGCCCCGGCCATCGCCGCGGAGGTGGGGGACGCCCTGCTTCTTGAGAACGAAGAGGTGGTCGTTCTGGGTACCTGTGGGTATCTTGAGGGGTCGCTCGCCGTTCAGGGTGGGGATCTGCACTTCGTCGCCCAGGGCCGCCTGAGCGACGTTGACGTCGAGGGTGTAGACGACGCTGTCGCCGTCTCTCTCGAAGAGCTGGTGATCGAGGACGGAGAACAAGACGTAGAGGTGCCCGCGAGCGCCGCCGTGGCTGCCCATCCCGCCCTCGCCGCTGAGGCGCATCTGGGAGCCGCTGTCGACCCCCGCGGGCACCCTGATCTGGAGCTTGCGGGTCTTCTTCTCGCGGCCCGTGCCTCGACAATGGCGGCAGGGATGGGTGATCACGCGGCCCTCGCCGCGGCAGCGGTCGCAGGCGGCGACGTTGACGAACTGACCGAAGATGCTTCGCTGGACGCGCCGGACTTCGCCGCTACCGCCGCAGGCGGGGCACTTCTCCGGCTCGCTGCCCGGCGCGGCACGCAGGCCTTTGCAGACGGAGCAGGGCTCGTGGCGGGGGATATCGAGCTCCTTTTCGCAGCCGAAGACCGCTTCCTCGAAGGTGAGGGTGAGCTTGAGGCGGAGGTCGGGGCCGCGCTGGGGCTGGCGGCGGCGGGCGGCCGTCCCGCCGAAGAAGGCGTCGAAGATGTCGCCGAAGCCGCCGAGGTCGAAGCCGTCGAAGCCGCGGCCGAAGGGGCCATCGATGCCGGCGTGGCCGAAGCGGTCGTAGGCGGAGCGCTTCTGGGGGTCGGCGAGCACCTCATAGGCCTCGTTGATCTCCTTGAAGCGTTCCTCGGCGCCGGGGTCTTTGTTGCGGTCGGGGTGATGCTTCATCGCCAGCCGGCGGAAGGCCTTTTTGATCTCTTCCGGGCCGGCGTTTCGGGGCACGCCGAGCACGTCGTAGTAGTCGAGCTTAGTAGTCATACAGCCAGCTAGTCACACTTCAGTCTCAAGAAACACGCCGATCAACTAATGATACCAGATTTGGGGCCCTCTTTTCACGGCCGGCGGTCAGCGATCGGCATTGTCGCCGCAACATGGGCGCTTATCTTCCCACCCGCCCGCCCAGGGATATCTTAGGGAATCAAGGGGACACCCCTTGAACCCCGACCCTGCCGGGGCAATTGGTTAGCGTTTCTTGACGGTGTCGGCGGTAACCTGGTCGGGCAGGCGGTAGCCGCGGAAGCACAGGTAGGCCGCCACACACATGAGCCCCGCCACGGGGCCGACGAGCCTGATGCCCAATGGGTTATCGGCGGTGCTGCCGGCGACGAGCAGTAGGGCAAGGATGGGAGGATAGAGGGCCGAGGCCATCTTCTCGAGGGTTGCCTGGGCGCCGTAGTACATCGCCTCGCGGCGCTCGCCCGTCTCCAGCTCATCGTAGTCAATGATGTCGGCCATGATGGCGTTGGGGAAGGCGTTCATGGCGGTCATGGGGATACCGATGAAGGCGACGAAGAAGAACGCCTGGAGAACTCTGCCCACGCCGGGCACAAACCCCATGAAGAAGAGCCAGGGCAGGTAGAGGGCGGCGATGAGCATCGCCCAACGGTAGGCCCAGGACTTGCCGCGGCGCACGGCAAGGCGGTACATGGGGAAGAGGGCGACGGCGAGGACGCCGATGGCGGCGGCGGTGAGGGCAGCCACTGTCCTGCCTTCTTCTTCGACCTGAAGGACGGCGTCGGCGAAGAAGGGGAGCGCGCCGGTCATCATCGATATGCCGGCGTTGAAGAGGACGAAGGTCGGTAGGAAGAAGAGGAACTGGTCATTGGTCAGGGTCGTCCGGAAGGCGCGCCGGAGGTCGATCCGGGCGGGCGGCTGCTCGACGCGGACGTGGCGCCAGGCGCCGGCAAGGGCGACGTAGCGGGAGAGGAGGGCGGTAGCCCCCATGATGAGGCCCATCTGCCAGTAGCCCAGGCTGTCGATGATGAGGCCGCTGGCGACCAGGCCGATGCCCGCGCCCACGGCGCCGAAGGCGACCTGCCAGACGACGACGCCGACCCTGTCCTTGCTGGTGACGGCGATCTCGGGCAGGAGGGACTCGAAGGGGCCGCCGGAGAGGG
>DAOUEO010000222.1:0-2483 GCA_034430455.1 Dehalococcoidia bacterium
GGCCCGATCAGCTACGACGGCAGGTACTGCTGGAACTCGGGCTCTACGTCGATCTCCAGGGCCCTGAGGATGCGGGCGGCCATCCCCCAGTAGCCGCACACCAGGGTCAGCTCGACAATCCCGCTTTCGCTGAGGTAGGCGCGGGCGCCGTTGAAGACATCGCCGGGAACGACTACGTCCCTGGTCACCGTCTCCACGTAGAGCAGGAGCGCGCGGTCGCGCTGGTCGAAGCAGTCGTGGGCCTCCCACTCCTTCAGGAGCTTGAGCTGCTCTTCACTGACTCCGGCCTCCTTCGCCAGGGGAACGTGATGCGCCCACTCGTAGTCGGCGCCGGTCATCTGGGCGATGCGGAGGATGGCGAGCTCGCGCAGGTTGGGCGGGAGCTGCCCAAAACCCAGCAGGGAGGTCCCCAAGCGGAGGACGCTTCGCAGGGTAGTGGGGCTGTTGCCGAGCGCCCGGTGCAGGTTCAGGATCTCGGCGCCCTGCCGCTCCAGCGCCGTGAAGACCTGAAGGGCATCGCCCTCCGCCTCAGAAGTCGTCAACAGACGCACACGTGCCATCGCTTCCTCCTCCGACTAGGCTGCGCCGGCGGCGCCGGGGATGAACTCCGGCGGCCGCACGGCCTTCATTTTAATCGCCTCCGGCCCGCAGCGCACGACGCAGGCGCCGCAGCCGAAGCAACTCTCGGGGTCGATCGCCGCCGTGAGTCCGCCCCCGGTCTCAGAATCGACCATCTGGATGGCGTCGAACTGGCAGGCATCGACGCATGCCTGGCAGCCGTTGCAGAGGTCGGCCTCGGGGATGTAGGCCTGATAGCGGCTCTTCTCCCACCAGACGGAGACGGGCACGCCGCCCTGATCCATGGCGACCCACTCTTCGCAGCAGTCGCGGCAGCACTGGCAGCTCGTGTTGACGTCGGACATGTTGGCGTTGTTCGCCCAGCGGTGGACAAGCCCTTCCTTCTCGACGGCGTCGCTGAGCTCTATCGCCTCGGCGGCGGTGAGCTTGCGGCCGGTGCCCCGACTGAGGACGTACTCAGCGCCGCGACCGAACTGGAGGCAGTGCCAATTCTCCGCCTCAGCGGTGAGCTTGCACTGCTCGCCGACAGCCGAGGTACGGCTGCGGCAGGAGCAGGGGACAACGGCGATCAGGTCCTGGGCCTCGAGGATGGCATGGAAGTCCTCCGCGGGCAGGATGCCCGGAAGGCCTTTGATGGCGTTGTAGTAGGGGATGACCCTGGTGATGCGGGTAGCGGCGGCCTTGAAGAGGCCCGCCATCCGCGGGTAGCCCTCCTCGATGCAGAAGTCATGCCATAGCTGGAAGTAGTCGTGGTCCTTCTGGGGGTCCAGGGCGGGGTCGGCGAGTGTCGCGTCGTGGAGCTGGATGATATGCCGGGCGAAGCGGTAGTAGTCGCGGTCCTCGAAGTCGCTTCTGGGGAAGACGACGCCTTTGTAGTACAGCGCGTCGAGCCCCTTGCGGGCCTCCTCGTCGGGGACGCCGGTCTTGGCCGCGACCTCAGCGACGCCGCCGGGAAGGGCGGCGACGAGCTTGGCCTGCTCCGGCGTCATGAGCATCTCGAAGATGGCACTTAGACGGGCGGACCCCGGGAATCCCAGCCGCTCCGCGAGGGCTTCGTAGTCATCGTTGTTAATCATCGTTTGGGTCTCCGTTCCCCATTTCGCCGGCACGTCGACCTGGCAGGCGTTCCCGGCGGCTCACTGATCAAATCCTACACAAGAGCCACGGAAAAGGGGAAGCGGTCTGCTGGACGAGCACATCTCCCTGAAAACCGACCGCGGCGGGTCAGGGCCGGGAGCGGGATGCTCAATACGTCCCCACGTTCTCGAAGATGCGGCGGGGGTTCTCCCGGGTCATAGTGTCGATCTGCGCCTGGGTGACGCCCGCCTCCAGCAGCGCCGGTATGATGTCGTCGACGATGTGGAAGTAGCTCCAGTTGGGGATGTTGGCTTTGATCACCTCCGGCTCGTACCAGTCGAAGTAGGCCGAGGCGTCCTGGGAGAGGACCATACGCTCGGCGTAGCCCATCTGACAGAGCCTGGCGACGGTGGCGATGCGCTTCTCATCGGGCAGGTAGATGTCGATGCCGAAGCGGTCCATGCCGATGTAGGAGCCGCGGTCGAGCAGCTCCGTCAGGTAGTCGAGGTCGTCGCTGTCGCCGCTGTGGCCGATGATGACCCGCCCCAGGTCGACCTCCTCGCTCTCGAAGATATCCTGCTGCTCGAGGCCGCGCCGGGTGGGGGCGTGGGTGTGGGTGGTGATGGGAACGCCGGTGCGGAGATGGGAGCGGGCCGCCGCCCGCAGCGCCTTTTCGACGCCGGGGGTTACGCCGGGCTCGTCGGTGGTGCCCTTGATGACCGCAGCCTTGACGTTTGTCCCCTGGATGCCCACCTCGATATCGTGGACGAACAGGTCGGCCATGCGGTCGACATCGCGGCCCCGGAAATAGAAAGGGATTTCATTGA
>DAOUEO010000223.1:0-2114 GCA_034430455.1 Dehalococcoidia bacterium
CTCGACGTGCTGGCGCTGGCCCGCGATAGCTTCGACCTGCCGCTGGCCGCCTACAACGTCAGCGGCGAGTACGCTATGATAAAGGCGGCGGCCGCCAACGGCTGGCTCGACGAGCGGCGGGTGACGCTGGAGGTGCTGACGGCGATCAAGCGCGCCGGCGCCGATATCATCATCACCTACCACGCGAAAGAGGCGGCGCGCTGGCTGCAATCGCCGTCGTAGGGTCGGGTCTCGATGCGACGCCCCGTGCGCGTGGGTGGCGTCGGCGTTGTCGTCGTAACATGGGCGTTCTTCTTCCCACCCGCCCGCCCTAGGGGTGTCTTGGGGAATCAAGGGGACACCCCTTGAACCCTGGCAAAGGGGCTTCGCCCCTCTGCACTCCCCCTCTGGCATGTATCCGGAGGGTCGGGGGAGCAACACGGAGTACATCTATGGCTGATCTGCCAGCGTCTCGGGATGGGATTCGCGCCATCGCGTTCGACTGCTACGGCACGCTCATCGACTTCACCGACGTGCGGTTCAAGGAGACGTACCACGAGATCTGCGTCCAGCAGTCGCTCTCCATCGACGGCGTCGCCCTGTGGGAGAAGTGGATGGAGATCTGGCGGCGCCAAGCTGCCCAGGGCAGGGCGCGCGAGAACCCCCGCGACTGGCCGAATAATGACAGCCAACGGCCTGTCTCCGGCGACGGGCTCACTTTCCGTCCCTACCGCGAGGAGTGGCCGGAGCACTTCCAGATGTGCTTCCAGGAGTTGAGCGTCGGCGGCGACCCGGTGTCCGCCTACGACCACGTGCGCGTCCGGCTCGCCGAGGCGCTCGCCTTCGCGGAGACGGCGTCGGTGCTCGCCGCCCTGGGCGCCCGCTACCGCCTGGGCATCCTCTCCAACGCCGACGACGACTTCCTCTTCCCCTGCCTGAAGAGGAACGGCCTCGATTTCGAGCTGATCGTCACGTCGGAGCGGGTGGGATTCTATAAGCCGCACGAGGCGATCTTCCAGTCGTTCGCCGAGGCGGTCGGAGTCAACAACGACGAGGTCTTCTACGTCGGCGATAGCCCGTCCGCGGATGTGCTGGGCGCCAAGAGCGCGGGGATGCGCGTCGCCTGGGTGAACCGCCACGGCGCCAAGCTCCGCGAGGGGGTGCCGTCGCCGGACCACGAGATCTCCTCGCTGGAGGAGCTGCTCGACCTCCTGCTGTAGCCAACTCTGACGACAGATGAGCCTTTCCTACGAACGCTCACGGGAGATATTCGACCGCTCGCAGGAGTACCTGCCCGGCGGCGTCAACAGCCCGGTGCGCGCCTTCGGCGCCGTCGGCGGGCAGCCGCTCGTCATCGCCCGCGGCGAGGGCCCCTACCTGTACGACATCGACGGCAACCGCTACGTCGACTACGTGTGCTCGTGGGGCCCGCTCATCCTCGGTCATGCCCATCCCGCCGTCATCGAGGCGGTGAAGCGCGCGGCGGAACGGGGCACGAGCTACGGCGCGCCGACGGAGGTGGAGAAGGATCTGGCCCAGCGCGTCGTGGAGGCGGTGCCCTCTATCGAGATGGTGCGCTTCGTCAACTCCGGCACGGAGGCGACGATCTCCGCCCTGCGCCTGGCCCGCGCCTACACCCGCCGCGACAAGGTCGTCAAGTTCGAGGGCTGCTACCACGGCCACGCCGATGGTCTCCTCGTCCAGGCCGGCTCCGGCGTCGCCACGCTCGGCCTGCCCGACAGCCCGGGGGTGCCCGCTTCCTACGCGCGGGAGACGCTGGTCGCCCGCTTCAACGACGCCGCCGGCATCGAGGCTCTCTTCGAGCGCCACGGCGAGGAGATCGCCGCCGTCATCGTCGAGCCGGTAGCCGCGAACATGGGCGTGGTGCCGCCGCTCCCCGGCTTCCTGGCGTCGCTGCGCGCCGTCACGGAGCGCTCCGGCAGCCTCCTCATCTTCGACGAGGTGATCACCGGCTTCCGCCTGTCCTACGGCGGCGCCCAGTCCCTCCTCGACGTCACCCCCGACCTCACCTGCCTGGGCAAGATCATCGGCGGCGGCCTGCCGGTGGGCGCCTACGGCGGCAAGCGCCGGATAATGGAGATGGTCGCCCCGCTGGGCCCCGTCTATCAGGCGGG
>DAOUEO010000224.1:0-6357 GCA_034430455.1 Dehalococcoidia bacterium
CGTGGGCTTCGTCCACCACGAGGACATGATGGGCGGACTCCAGGGCAAGACGGCCCTCACCGCCTACGTCGCCGTCGCCCTGCTCGAGGCGGGCGACAAGGACAGCGCCGCCAAGGCGATCGGCTATCTCGAGGGGCAGCTCGATGAGATCGACGACCCCTACACGATGGCGATCGTGAGCTACGCCCTGGAGCTGGCGGAGAGCCCCAGCCGCGATACCGCCCACGACAAGCTGATGGAGATGGCGGTGGAGGATGAGGACGGCCTCCACTGGGGCAGCGATATCGTGCTGCTGGAGGATGAGGAGCCGCAGCCGATGCGCTTCCCGGAGTCGCGGCAGAGCGCGGTCATCGAGGCCACCGCCTACGCCACGCTCGCCCTCACCAAGCACGGCGACCCCCTCAACGCCGGTCAGGCAGCCCGCTGGCTGGTGAGCCGCCGCAACGCCTACGGAGGCTTCGGCTCCACCCAGGACACCGTCGTCGCCCTGCAGGCGCTCACGGAGCAGGCGGTCGGGGCCGCCGCCGACGTCGACCTCACGGTCACCATCAGTGTTGGCGGCGAGACGAAGGTGGTCGACATCGACTCGACAAACTTCGACGTGCTCCAGGTCATCGATCTCCCGGCCGGCGCCCTCATCGAGGTGCAGGCGGAGGGTAAGGGGGAAGCGGTCATCCAGCAGGTCACCCGCTTCAACGTGCCGGCCGCCGAGGAGCAGGAGGGCGTCTTCAAGATCGACGTCGACTACGGCACCGGCCAGGTGGCGGTCAACGACACGATAACGGTGGACACCAGCGTGCGCTTCAACCCGCCGGAGCCCCTGAAGGCGGGCATGGTCGTCGTCGACGTCTCCGTGCCCACCGGCTTCGAGCCCGTCGTCGAGTCCATCGAGGCGGCCGTCGCGGCGGAGCCGAATATGAAGCGCTACGACGTGGCGGGCCGCAAGGTCATCTTCTACATCGAGGACATGGAGCCGGGAGACAGCGTCTCCTTCAGCTTCCAGGCGAAGGCGCTCTACCCGGTGCGGGCGAAGGGGGTCGTCTCCGACGCCTACTCCTACTACAAGCCTGAATGGGGAGGCGAGACACTGAGCGGGGACATGGCGGTGGCCGGCGGAGGCGAAGAGCAGTAGTCAGACTTCTTCATCAGGACGGTCCGAGGCGTCCGGCGAGGGGGACAAGCGGCGAAAACGCCCTCCCGCTGGACGCCGTTCTTTGGCTACTTCAGGCAGTGCTACCGCAGCCACCGCCTCCCCGGTGAAGGACACGACTTTCCACTCACGGAACAGGGGATGCCAAGAGGGGCTGATCGGATCAGCGGCTGCTTCTGGGGAAGATGGCGCGCCTGGAGGGATTCGAACCCCCGACCCTCGGTTCCGAAGACCGATGCTCTTTCCGCTGAGCTACAGGCGCCCTCACTGCTGACGCCGCCGGGGATGGACTCTCCGCTATGACATGCTACGCTTGGCAGCCTGGACTCAGGCAACTCTCCGATCAGTCTACCACAGGGATCCGCCACTCTCCACCCTGCCACCCCAGCGATGTGAGACTGATTTCTATGGCGGAGCCGCGGTGGGGGTCGGCTCAATCTCAGGGCCGATTCGGAACTGAAGGCTGCACTGCGGATAGGTGGGGTCCTCAGCGAACGCGTCGGCGCCGATGCTGCCGCTCCAAGTCTGACCCTCCGCCGTGCGCTCAAAGGAGATACCGACGGCAGTCCCCTGGCTAGGCGTTTCGGTGATTGTCCAGTCGCCGCGGCTCTGAAACTCGCTGCCGTAGAAGGCGATCACGTCTTGAGGCGAGCTTTTGGTGAGAAAGCTGACCTGAAAGTCGGTGGTATCCACCGATCTCCCCCAGGCGGTGTCGGTTACGGTCATGTCAGGGTAAAGGGGCATCTCCGCCGGAAAGCCGCGCGGCAGTGGCTTGCTCGGACCCAGCTCGAACGGCTCCGGCGAGGGCGCCTCCCCTGATACCTGGACGGAGAGGAGGATGGCGCGGTGCTCCTTGTCAGTGGAGTCCTGGATGATGACGACGCCATAGAAGTTGGAGTCGTCCAACTTGCCGAACTGCAGCGCGGCGAGGCCCTCCTGGGAGGTGGAGAGCGCGACCTGCCAGGGGGCTTGATCCAGCTCGTCCTCATAGAAAAGAAGGACACTATCCAGAGGATCAGGGGTCTCACGGAGCACGGTATAGACCTTTTGGCCGCCGGTAGCGGTGACAGTGGAGCCGACAAGGGAGGCGCCCGGATAGTCAGGCAGGCCCGACGGCAGGTCGGCGGGAAGACCGCCGATCATGATCTCGGCGGGGGCCTCCGGGCTCTGGCCGATCTCCAGGAATTTCGCCATCGCCTCCTCCGCCTGATTGTCGCTCCCGCCGCCGCCACAGGCGCCGGCAGCGGCGGCGACAGCCAGGAGGACGATGAGGAGGAGGCCGGCGCGCCCTATCCCTTTCGGCAGGCGGCTTGGCCGCTTCCCAAACACACGCAAGACTAGCCTCCTCCCGAAGAAGTCGGCCAACCGGAGGTTGGCCGGACCAAGGGTTGTCATTGGGGTGGACGGAGGGATTCGAACCCTCGATCTCCAGGGCCACAACCTGGCGCCTTAACCACTCGGCTACGCCCACCATGCAAGACAAGCAACTCTGCCGTCGTCAGGTCACCCTCGCTTCACCGAGGCATTCTACCTTCCCAGTTCCCGCCTTCGGTGGGGCGGACGGCAGAGCGGAGATGGCGCCGGCAATCATTCGTGTCGAGTGTATCATGGGGGAAGTCGGGAATCAAGGACGTCCGCGCGCCGGGTGCGCTGGCGAGACTCGCCCGCTGGCCAGGGGTATCGCCCGACGATCTGGGAGAAGCAAGAATCGCGCCCTAGTCTAGTGGTCATTAGCAAAGTGGTTTTACGCAACCCTGGGGGAGTCCAGAGGGGACAAGCCCCCTCTGGCGGGGGTCTGGGGGTGTCCCCCAGATTCCTCAAAACATCCCTCGGGCGGGCGGGTGGGAAGAACAACGCTCATGTTACGGCGACAACGCCGACGTCGCCCACGCGCACAGGGCATCGCATCGATACCCGACCAGCCATCGCGCAGAATGCCTGCCGCGGGGGCTGCCTGAGGCGAGGGATTTGGCGCTCGCGCAATCGGCGGCAGTATACTGACGCCAGCCATGACGGCCAACAGCAAATGGAAGATGATCGTGGTCTCCCACAGCCACTGGGACAGGGAGTGGTATCTCCCGTTCCAGAGCTTCCGCATCCGCCTCGTGGGGATGCTCGACCGCCTGCTCGACATCTTCGCCTCCGACCCCGGATACAAGCACTTCATGACGGACGGGCAGGTCATCCTCCTGGAGGACTACCTCGAGGCGCGGCCGGAGCGGCGGCCGGAGATCGAGCGGCTCGTCAGGTCGGGGCGGCTGCTGGCCGGCCCCTGGTACGTCCCCCCCGACGAGTTCCTCGCCGGCGGCGAGGCGCTGGTCCGCAACCTCCAGTGGGGGATACGGGCCGCGCGGGGCTTCGGAGGCGTGATGATGGTGGGCTACTCTCCCGACGCCTTCGGGCACATAGCGCACCTGCCCGCCATCCTCCGCGGCTTCGGCATCGAGGACGCCGCTATCTGGCGGGGGACGGACGAGGGGCTGCGGAAGACGGAGTTCTGGTGGGAGTCGCCGGACGGCAGCGCCGTCCTCACGCATCACCTGGCGATGGGGTACGGGTTGGCGGCGGCGCTGCCGTCGGAGCCGGACGCGCTCCTCGGCTTCCTGGCGTGGTTCCGCCGCGAGATGGAGCCGCGGGCGACAAGCCGCTATCTGGCGCTGCCGAACGGCGCCGACCACTCGTCGCCCCAGGCTAACCTGCCGGCGGTGATAGCGGCGGCGAACTCCCTCTGCGCCGACGCCGAGCTGGTGCACGGGCATCTGCCGATGTTCTTCGAGAAGGTAAGGGAGTCGATCCGCGGGAAGCGCGGCTCTCTGCCCCGCCATCGGGGAGAGCTGCGCAGCAGCCGGCGCATACACCTCCTGCCGGGGACGATCTCGGCGCGGATGTGGATAAAGCAGCGCAACCAGCAGTGCGAGGACCTCCTCGCCCGCTGGGCCGAGCCCTTCTGCGTCTGGTCGAGCCTCCTGCGGCGACGGCTGGGAAGGGAGTGGCAGGAGGCCGCGCCTCCGTCGGAGCCGCGGAGTCAGCCGCCGGCGGACCCCGTCTCTATCTTTGGGCTGCTCCGGCAGGGATGGAGGCACCTCCTGCAGAACCAAGACCACGACGCCATCTGCGGCTGCAGCGTGGACGCGGTGCACCGGGAGATGGCCACGCGCTTCGACTCCTGCCGGCAGATCGGCGAGGAGCTCACGGAGAAGGCCCTGAGGGACATCGCGGCGCAGGTCGACGGCGGCGGCGCGCCCGGCGTCGTCGTCTTCAATCCCGGCGGCGGCCCGCGGAGCGACTTCGTGGCCTTCCGCTGGCCCGTCGGGAGTGGCGGGGAGCCGCGCGCCGTGATCGACGCGAATGGCCGCGAATACCCCTGCCAGGTGCTATCGCGGCCCGTGCCCCGCTACATGTCGCTGCCGGGGCTGCCCGCGCAGGAGATCGAGGCGGGCTTTGTCGCCCGCGGCGTGCCGGGCTATGGCTACCGGGCGTACAAGGTGACGACGGGGGCCCGGCAAAGGAAGCGAAGGACGCCGCCGACCGCCGGCTCAATCGAGAACGAGTTCTTCAAGGTGGAGGCCGACCTCAGCGACGGCACGATTACTCTGCATGACAAGGAGACGGGCCGCATCCTGAAGGGTCTGAACCGCTTCCTGGACGGCGGCGACCGCGGCGACGAGTACGCCTACTGGCCGCCGGCCCGGGACGCGCTCGTCGACCGCCCAGCGCGCCCGCCGCTGGTGAGCGGCATGGAGAGCGGTCCGGCGCGCTCCGTCCTCGAGGTGAATATGCTGTACCGGCTGCCGAGATCGCTGGAGAGGGGCCGGGAGACGCGGGCGAGACAGACGGTGCCCTGCCGGATCAGGAGCCGCGTCAGCCTCTATCCGGGGGTGCGGTGCGTCGAGTTCCGAACGGACGTGGACAACCGGTCCCGCGACCACCGTCTGCGCGCTCACTTCCCCACCGATGTCCAGACCGACGTCTCCCACGCCGAGCAGCATTTCGGCGTCGTGGCCCGCCCAACGGCGATCCCCGAGGCGGACGAGAGCTGGTTAGAGCAGCCGGTGGGCACCTATCCCCAGAAATCGTTCCTGGACGTGAGCGACGGCCATCGCGGCCTGATGCTCGCCAACCGCGGCCTGCCCGAGTACGAGGTGCTGCTGGGGGAGGACGGCGTCACCATCGCTCTCACCCTGTTGCGCTGCGTCGGCTGGCTCTGCCGGGGCGACATGACGACGCGGCGCGGGGCGGCGGGGCCGGTCTTCCTGGAGACGCCGGACGCGCAATGCCCGGGCCAGCACGTCTTTGAGTACGCGCTGGTGCCGCACGGGGGCGGCTGGCGGCGGGCCTTCGCCGAGGCGCACCGCTTCGCAGTCCCGATGCAGGCGCGCCGGTCGGGGACGGAGGGGGGCGCCCTGGCGTGGGAGGGCAGCCTGATCGACGTCACCTCGTCCAGGCTCGTGCTCTCCGCGCTCAAGCCGGCGGAGAACGGCGACGGCGTGGTGGCGCGTCTCTACAACATCGACGACCGGCCGGTCAGGGCGAGGGTGCGGCTGCGGGAGCCGCACGAGGGGGTGGAGGTTGTGAACCTGAACGAGGAGCATATTGGGGATGCCCTCGTCGACGACGGGTGGGTGCAGCTTTCGCTACGGCGCAACGAGATCGTCAGCCTCCTCTTCAAGACGAGACTCTGGTAGGGGCCGTCAAGACGCTCAGGTGGCGAGCCACATGTGCGCTCCGAAGCTCTTGTGATGGCGCACGCCGGCGCCGGTCCTGTAGGCGGCCTCGGCGACGGAGCGGGCCACCGCTCTGGCTACCGAGCGGTCGAAGACGCTGGGGATGATGTACTCCTCGTGCAACTCTCTCTCCGACACGCTGGCGGCGACGGCTTGAGCGGCGGCGATCTTCATCTCCTCGTTGACGGTGGTGGCGTGGGCGTCCAGCAGCCCCCGGAAGAAGCCGGGGAAGCAGAGGACGTTGTTGATCTGGTTGGGGTAGTCGGAGCGGCCGGTCGCCATGACGCGCACGTAGGGGAGCGCCTCTTCGGGCGGGATCTCCGGGTCGGGGTTGGCCATAGCGAAGACGATGGGATCGCGGCCCATCTTCTTGATGTCCTCGACCGTTATGAGGCCCGGCCCTGACAGCCCCAGGAACATGTCTGCCCCTTCAATGGCATCGCGGATGGTGCCCCTTATCTGGCGGGGGTTGGTGTTCTCGGC
>DAOUEO010000225.1:0-2864 GCA_034430455.1 Dehalococcoidia bacterium
CTCTCGCCACCACCAGCATGTTCATGCTCTGGCAGGCCGACACCCACAGGGATCCCACGAGAAAGATCGCCATCGCCAGGAGGAAGATGCGCCCGTGACCATAGACGTCGGCGACGCGGCCCATGAGGGGCATCGCCACGACGTAGCCGAGGATGTAGCCGTTGACGATCCAGGCGGCGCGGTAGAACTGGTCGACGGGGACGTTGACGCCGTCCATGATCGGCTTCAGCAGGGTGACGACGACCGTCTGGTCGAGGGCGCCGAGGAAGACGGCGAACCCCACCGCAATCAGCAGCCAATTAACCGACTGACCCCTCTTCCCGGGGAGGGCCGTGCGCTCGGCTGCTAGAGAACTCTCACTCGGTTGGGACATCACACGGGGGGTTCAATGCTGACCGACTCGTCGAACTGGGAGATGTCGAGCTTGCGGACGATATCCGACGGCTCGCCGGGGGCGATCGGGCCCTCCAGGCGGACGCGCCGGATAAGAGAGTCGTCCTTGCCGATCCAGACCTTGACGGTCACTGTGAGGCCGGGCTCGGCGATGGGCGCCGCCGCTTCCAGGACCGCCGAGTCGACGGTGCCCTCCACGCGGTAGGTGTCGACCCCGCCGACCTGCTCCTCGGCTGTGACCTCGGCGTTCTCCAGGGCGTTCGCGACTGCCGTGATGCCCTGCGCGGGGTCGAAGACGTCCCTGATCGTGTTGCCGGACGGCAGCGGCTGCCACTCACGGTTGAAGGGATTCGTCATCCAGGCCTCGTCGCCGATGCCGATCACTTCTACCCGCAACGGCTGCGTGCCCTTCTTCGCCTCTACCTTCGCCCGCATGCGGTCGGGCACGATCACGTCCCCCTCCGCCGTGGAGAGGCCCAGACCGAGGGGGATGGGCGATTCGCCGTTCTCATGCTCGAGACGGAAGTGAAACGTCTTCATCGTTGCGGCGCGCTCGACCGCCCCGGCCAGGATATCCGCCGCCGGAGGCAGAGTGCCGGTGGGCTCCTGCTTCTTGCCGCCGCCGCAAGCCGCCGTCAGCAGGGCGAACAGCAACAGACAACACGCAAGTAATGCCTTCGCTCCTGTCATGGTCTCACCTTCAGGCCGGAACCCTCGACAACCTCGCCGATACGCCAGCAGTCGAGAGCGCCGGCGGCCATGCGCTTCTCTAGCTCCGCCGCCTTCTCTTCGGGCACCGCCATGAGGAGGCCGCCCGAGGTCTGGGGGTCAAACAGGACCTGGATCATGTCCTCGGCAACGGCTTCGTCGATGGTGACGGTGTCCGCCAGGGCGTCGCGGTTGCGGGCGCCGCCGGCGGTGCCGACGCCTTCGCGCGTGTAGTCGAGGGCGCCGGGCAGGAGAGGCAGGCGGCCGGCTTCGATCACGAAGGCGACGCCGCCGGCCTCGGCCATCTCGGCGGCATGCCCCAGGAGGCCGAAGCCCGTTACGTCCGCCATGGCGTGGACGCCGACCTCGCGGGCGACGCGCGAAGGGTGGCGGTTCAGGGCGAGCATGCTGTCGACGGCGGCGCGGACGTGCGCCGGGTCGGCCATCGCCATCTCTTCGGCGGTGAGGATGATGGCCGTGCCCAGGGGCTTCGTCAGGTAGAGCAGGTCGCCCGGCTTGGCTCCCGCGCGGGTGATGACGCGCCCGGGGTGGACGATGCCCATGACGCAGAGGCCGTACTTGGGCTCGCGGTCGTACATGGTGTGGCCGCCGGCGATGACGCCACCGGCCTCGGCGACTTTGGCGGCGCCTCCGCGCAGGATCTCGGAGAGGATCTCGGGCGGCAGCTCTTCCGGGAAGGTCGCGATGTTGAGGGCGAGCACGACCTCGCTGCCCATGGCAAAGACGTCGCTCATGGCGTTGGCGGCGGCGATGGCGCCGTAGGTGTAGGGGTCGTCGACCACGGGCGGGAAGAAGTCGAGGGTCTGCACTATCGCTGTCTCGTCGTTGATGCGATAGACGGCAGCGTCGTCCATCCCGGCGAGCCCGACCAGGAGGTCGGGGTAGTCGCCCGGCTTGAACATATCGGCCAGGGGGCGCAGGACCTGCGCCAGGGTAGCGATACCCGCCTTGCCCGCTCAGCCGGCGCAGGAGGCGAGATGGGTCAGGCGGACCTCTTCTCTCGTCATCATTCCTCCTCGCTGCGCTCTACGATTGTGAGCCCGTGGCGGACGCCGATAGACTCAAGAAGGGATTATACTATGCGACAGCGGCAAGCGACAGGACGGTGGGGCGTCCCGCCTTGCGGGCGGGGGGCGCCGGCGTTCTCACCGCAACATGAGCGTGGCTGCTCCCACCCTCCCGCCCTAGAAAAGTCACGGAGCTTCAGGGGGGCACCCCCTGAAACCCCCGGCAGAGGGGGATTCCCCCTCTGCACTCCCCCTTCTTACTCTGAACGGGCGCAGGACGGTCAGACGTCGGGGCTGTGATAGAATCTCGAAAAGGCGTCGCGTGGCAGGGCAAAGGAGGCCGCGACTTGGAGCCGAGAGAGATCATCGGGCTGCTGGCGTCGGAGTACGGCGCACTCCGGCGACGACCGCGCCGCGACCCCCTGGACGAGCTGGTGCTGGGGGTGCTCTCCCAGAACACGTCGGACGCGAACTCGGGGCGCGCCTTCGCCCGCCTGAAGGAGGCTTTCCCCGACCGGCGATCGCTCCTCGCCGCCGAGACGCAGCGCATCGAGGAGGCGATCCGGCCCGGCGGGCTGGCGCCCACGAAAGCGGTGCGGATCAGGTCGCTGCTGGCGGAGATAGGGAGCCGGCGCGGCTCGCTCGACCTGCGGTTCCTGGGGGAGCTGCCGGTCGCGGAGGCGAGGGCGTGGCTGGAGTCGCTGCCAGGCGTGGGGCCGAAGACGGCGGCGGTGG
>DAOUEO010000226.1:0-7408 GCA_034430455.1 Dehalococcoidia bacterium
TTGTCAATCCCTTTCGTGGGACAAGCACACGCGGTTCAGTGAGTTCTTGAGTGCATGAACAAGATCGACCATGCGGTCGATCTTGCACCGGAAGCCTGCGGCGACGCTCCAACGTACGGCATGCGGTTGAGGAAACGGATCACTCGCTGTGGGCTGAGCAGAACATCCAGCTTCGCGGTTTGGTTTGCAAATGGTTTGCAAATGCGTAGAAGGATTAGCAATAAATGGGCCGACGGAGAGGAAATTCGTATCTAGAATCTGGTCGGGGTGGACAGATTCGAACTGTCGACCTCTTGGTCCCAAACCAAGCGCTCTAACCTGACTGAGCTACACCCCGACCCGAGGAGGAGAACGCCTCTATTATAGTCGGCGCGTGTGAGGCCGTCTAACCGCTAGCCGGCGCGCGCCGCCCCGACTAGCTCGCCGATATCCGACACTCCCGCCTGCGCCAGCCACCGCTCCATCCCCTCCAGCACGTCGAGCGGCGCGCGTGGATTCACGAACGTCGCCGTCCCCACCGCCACAGCCGTCGCTCCCGCCATGATGAACTCGACCGCGTCCTCGCCGCTCCTGATGCCGCCGCAGCCGACGATGGGCACGTCCACGGCGTCCGCGACCTGGTAGACGATCCGCAGGGCGATCGGCTTGATGGCCGGGCCCGATAGCCCGCCGAACACGGTCGACAGGACGGGACGCCGCGACTGCACGTCGATCGCCATCCCCTGCACGGTGTTGATCAGGCAGATCGCGTCGGCGCCGGCCTCCGCCACCGCGCGCGCCACGGCGACGACGTCGGTCACGTTGGGCGTGAGCTTGACGATGACCGGCAGCGTGCTCTTGCGCGTCGCTATTCTCGTGACCGCGGCGGCCTGCTTGGGGTCCTGCCCGAAGAGCATCCCGCCCACGGCTACATTGGGGCAGCTTACGTTGAGCTCCAGGCCGCTCACGCCGGGCACTCCGTCCAGACGCGCCGCCAGCTCGCCGAACTCGTCCACCGTCTCGCCGGCGATGTTGACGACGACGGGGACCCGCCAGGTCGCCCATACGGGCGCCACGTCGCGGATGAGCGCCTCCACGCCGATGTTCTGGAGGCCGATGGTGTTGAGCATGCCGGAGGGCGTCTCGGCGGTGCGCGGCTGAGGGTTGCCGGGGCGCGGCCGCAGCGTCGTGCCCTTGCTGACGATCGCCCCCAGACGCTCGATGTCGAAGATCTTCGTCGCCTCCAGCCCGTTGCTGAAGGTGCCGGAGGCGGTCATCACCGGGTTGCGCAGAGGGAGCCCCTGCTTGCGTCGGGGAGCGAGCTCGACGGCGAGGTTCAAGGGCTTTCTCCTGTGTCCTTGGTTGGCGTTCCGCTCGGGGCGAGCCCATTATATGGTCTCTCCCCTGGCGTGTCGAGGCGCGCTTCGCGGTTTGCCTTGCGTTGCCGGGTGTCGTTTGGGAGCCGTTATGCTCGATGGGCGGCGTCGGCGTCCTCGCCGCAACATGGGCGTTGTTCTTCCCACCTGCCTACCGGCAGGCAGGCCCAGACCCCCGGCAGAGGGGGATTCCCCCTCTGCACTCCCCCTTCTTGTGACGCACGTTGCCGCGCCTGCTGAGATCGGGCCGCGATCAAACTGGGGGGCAGGAGACGGGCGAGGGGCAAGATGAAGGGCGGCCCACCAGGGCCGCCCTTCACGGCGGGTGCTTCTTATCGACGGCCTATCCCTAAATGAAGCGTTCTTCTGTCGTGGCCCGGCCGGCGGAGGCGAATGAGGAGTCCTTTCCCTCGATGCCATCCGGGCGTACCATCTCGGTTACCGGCTTCTTCCATCCTCCCGGCGAGTAGCTCTCCGTGGAGTCGCCCTCCCAGATGAAATCGCCGGTGTAGTTCTGGAACTCGCGCTCGGCGCCACAGACCCTGCAAACGCCCACACTACTGGCGCCGGCAGGGGGCTCGATTATCCAGTGGTGAACGCACGTCGGTTCGCTGCTTGTCTCGGGTGATTCCGTCTCCGGGACGATCACTCTCTCGTCGGTTAGGGTTCCTCTCCTCATTGCCCTCACCTCCTTTAGGCGGATATTAAAAATAGCACCCCTTCCGCCACTTGTCAAGCTTTTTCCGTAAAAAAGTGTTACAAATAGGTTAAATCCCTAGCCCCCAGAGTAGAGGCTGCGATATAGTGATGCTGATCAGGGGGTGTTGCCGCCCTTTCGGGCGGAGCCCCGCGGAGGACTAGTGCGATGGCCGAACCCACGGAAAAGGATATCTACAGCGCCCTCAGCCACGTTAAAGACCCCGAGCTGAACCGCGACCTCGTCTCGCTGAACATGATCCGAGACGTCCGCGTCGACGGCGGGAGCGTATCCCTGAAGGTCTTCCTCACTACGCCTGCCTGCCCTCTCCGCGACAGCATCGAGGCCGACGTGAAACAGGCGGTGATGGCGGTACCCGGCGTCGAGTCCGTATCGGTGGAGATGGACGCCGAGGTGAGGGGCGCCGCCGTCCCGCGCCCGCAGGGCCCGCAGCCGATTGAGGGCGTCAAGAACATCATCGCCGTCGCCAGCAACAAGGGCGGCGTCGGCAAGACCACCGTCGCCGTGAACATCGCCGTCGCCCTGGCGAAGGCGGGCGCCCGCGTGGGCCTCCTCGACGCCGACGTCACCGGCCCCAATGTCCCGCCCATGATGGGCTTCACCCCCGGCTTTATGGACGAGAAGGAGCCGGTGCTGCTGATCGTTGAGCGATACGGCGTGAAGATATGCTCCCTCGGCTTCGTCCTGCCCAAGGGCTCCGCCATCATCTGGCGCGGCCCCCTCATCGACAAGGCGCTGCGGGATCTGCTGCATGAGCTCGACTGGGGCGAGTTGGACTATCTGCTGGTCGACCTGCCGCCGGGCACCAGCGACGCCTCGCTGGGTGTGGCGCAGTCCGTGCCCCTGGCGGGCGTGGTCATCATCACCACGCCGCAGGAGGTCTCGCTGGAGGACGCCGCCAAGGCGGTGACGATGTTCCGGAAGCTGGAAGTGCCGATCCTCGGCGTCGTGGAGAACATGAGCTACTTCGTCTGCCCGCACTGCAATGAGCGCACCGACATCTTCGGTCACGGCGGTGGGGCGGTGGCGGCGGCGGAGATGGGGCTGGAGTTCCTGGGCGAGATACCGCTGGACGTTGCGACCCGCGCCGCCGCCGACGATGGCGTCCCTGTCGTCGAGTCGGCGCCGGACTCGCCGGCCGGGGGGGTATTCCGGAGTCTAGCCGAGAGGGTGGCTGCCCGCTGCAGCGTCGTCCAGCTCTCCGAGGGGTCAGGCGGCTAGGCTTTCTCCGCTGCTGCGAGGCGTCGACGCGCCGTCTCCACGTACTCCCTCTCGCTCTCGATCAGCAGCCAGCGGCGTCCCTGCCTCCGAGCCGCCAGCGCCAGCGTCCCCGCGCCGGCGAAGGGGTCGAGGATCAGCTCATCCGGCCGCGTCACGACTTGCACCAGCCGTTCCACGAGCGCCAGCGGCTTCTGTGAGGGATGGCGGCCATTCTCGCGCTCGCTCTTAGGGGTAACGGGGAACTCCCACAGGTTGCGCATCTGTTTGCCGCCCGCCAGATCCTTCGCCTCCCAGTAGTTGAACGTCCACTTCCGCGCCTTCTCCGGCGTTTCGTTCACCGCCCAGATGATCTGCTCCGTGCTCTCCGTGAGCGTGCGGGCGGTGATGTTGGGCTGGGCGTTCGGCTTGAACCAGACGATGGAGTTGAGGATGCGCCGGTTGAGGACGTTCTGGAGGATGAAGCCGAGCAGGTAGATGTTGTGGAACGTCCCGAAGACGAGGATGTTGCCGTTCGGCTTGACGACGCGGCAGACCTCCGATAGCCAGCGGACGTTGAACTGGAAGAAGTCGTCCTGGCTGAATTGGTCCCAGGCCTCCTGCATCGTGACGTGGGAGGAGAAGGCCCAGCCGAGCCCCTTCTTGCCGCGCCGTCCGCCGCCCGACGCGATGCCGAACGGCGGGTCGGCGATGCAGTGGTCGACGCAGCCGTCCGGCCAGCCTGCCATCACCTCCAGGCAGTCGCCCTCGATAATCGTGTCCGGTTGCGGTTCGCTGGTCATCTGTTCGACGCTCTGTCCCTTATTCTGGGGGAGTCCAGAGGGGGCCCGCCCCCTCCGGCGGGGGTTTCAGGGGGTGTCCCCCTGATTCCCCAAAAACACCCCTAGGGTGGGTGGGTGGGAAGAACAACGCTCATGTTTCGGCGACGACGCCGACGCCTCCCACGTGCACGGAGCGTACGACATCAGCAGGCCTAGTCCTGCTGTTCTTGCTGTGGCGGCTCCTGCTCCGCCAGCTCCTTCTGATACGCCTTCCAGCCCGGACACCACTTCGTGTGCCAGCGCCACAGCCTGCTGATCAGCGACTTCGGGTTCTTCTCCGACCGCTCCCGCCAACTGCACGTCGCGCACTTCGACGTCATGGTAGGCCCTCCCTCTAGAACACGTCCCGCAGCTCGAAGCGGGGGCCGTCGCGGCACACCTGACGCATCCCCCGCCGCGTCTCGATGGCGCAGCCGTAGCACAGACCCGTGCCACAGGCCATCGGCGTCTCCAGTAGCACCTGCACCGGCGTCCGGCTCTCCCGTCGGCGCACCACCGCCGCCATCGCCTCATACATCGGACGCGGCCCGCAGGCGAATACCTGGTCGGCCCAGGGCAGGCACTCCTCGAAGGGGTCGGTGACGAGCCCTTTCCGGCCCGCCGAGCCGTCCTCCGTCGCCATGATCAGCTCGACCTCCGGCGGCAGGATGCGAACGGGCAGCGCCTGCTCCGCCGTCCCCACGCCGATGGCGAGCGTCACGTCTTTTCCTTTCGCCACCGCCTGCTCGGCCAGCCACGTCAGGGAGGCGATCCCCATCCCGCCGGCCACGAGCAGCAGGTTCTGCGACCGCGGCCGCACGGCGTAGCCACGACCGAGCGGTCCCCATGCCGTCAGCTCCTCGCCCGGCTTCCGCTGAGCCAGCAGGGCCGTGCCGCGTCCCCGCGCCCGATAGAGGATCGCGATCTCGTCGCCGTCCGGCCCCTGACGGACGCGGTGGTAGCTCAGCGGACGCGGCAGCAGGGGGTCGCTGTCCGGGCCGCAGCGGAGCATCAGGAACTGCCCGGGGGAGGCGCCTCGGGCCAGCGGCGGCGCCCGCAGCCAGGTGAGGTAGGTCTGCCCGAAGATGCGCTCGGTGCTGATGATGCGGGCGTTGGACACCCTCATCCTACGGGTGTGTCCTCTCTGACCTCGGGGCGGCGCAGGTAGAGGCGGAGCGGCTGCACGCTGTACGCCTGCTCGCCGGTAGGCAGGGTCTGGCTGCCGCGGAGCAGCGCGTCCACTGTCGCCTGAGCCGTATCCAGCGACGTGAAGCAGGGGATGTGTCTCTCCACGGCCTCCCGCCGGATCTGGAAGCCGTCCCGCATCGCCGTCGGCGCGCCTCCTTCGGGAGTGTTGACCACGCAGTCGACCAGCCCCTCCTGGATGACGTCCAGCACGTTGGGGTGCCCCTCCGTTATCCGCTTCGTGACCTGCTCCACCGCCATCCCCAGGCCGCGGATCATGGCCGCCGTCCCCTCGGTCGCGTAGAGCCGGAACTCCGCCTCCGCCAGCCGGCGGATGATCGGCATCGCCTCCGGCTTGTTCTTGTCAGCGATGCTGAGAAGGACGCCGCCCTTGCGGGGGAGCATCAGCTCGGCGGAGAGGATCGCCTTGGCCAGCGCCGCCGGGAAGGTGTGGTCGATGCCCATGACCTCGCCCGTCGACTTCATCTCCGGCCCCAGGTAGGTATCGACGCCGATGAGCTTGGCCATGGAGAAGACGGGTGCCTTGATCGCCACCAAGTCCTGCGCCGGCCAGAGCCCGCCCGAATAGCCCTGCTCGGCCAGCGACCTGCCCAGCATCACGTTGACCGCCAGACGCACCATGGGGACGCCCGTCACCTTCGATAGGAAGGGCACCGTGCGGCTGGCGCGCGGGTTCACCTCCAGCACGTAGACGCTCGACCCGCCGGACGGGCCGTTGGGCATGATCACGAACTGGATGTTCATCAGCCCCCGCATGCCGAGGCCGATGCCGATGCGCTGCGTGTAGTCGACGATGGTCGCTATCTCCTGCCCGGTCAGGTTGAGGCCGGGGTAGACGGCCATCGAGTCGCCGGAGTGGACGCCGGCCCTCTCGATGTGCTCCATGATCCCCGGGATGAGCACCTGCTCGCCGTCGGCGATCGCGTCGACCTCGACCTCCTTGCCTTCCAGGTACTTGTCGATCAGTATCGGTTTGCCGCCGGACATCTCCACGGCGGCGGTCATGAAGCGCACCAACTCCGTGGCGTTCTGCACGATCTCCATCGCCCGTCCGCCGAGGACGTAGCTGGGACGCACCAGCACCGGGTAGCCGATGACCTCCGCGGTGTTGAGGGCGTCCTCCAGCGAGGTCACGCCGGCGCCCGGCGGCTGGGGCACGCCCAGTTCTCCCAGGAAGACCTCGAAGCGGCGGCGGTCCTCGGCGAGGTCGATCGCCTCGGCGCTGGAGCCCAGAATAGGCATCGTCGCCTGGTGCAGCGGCCCCGCCAGGTTGATCGCCGTCTGGCCGCCGAACTGGACGATGGACGGCGGCGGCGAGTTGTCGCCCGCCTCGTTCTCCAGGATGTCGCGCATCCCCTCCTCGTCCAGCGGCTCGAAGTAGAGGCGGTCGCTGGTGTCGAAATCGGTGGAGACCGTCTCCGGGTTGGAGTTGGCGATGAACGCCTTGTAGCCGGCCGCCTCGAGGGCCCAGACGGCGTGGACGCTGCAGTAGTCGAACTCGATCCCCTGCCCGATGCGGATGGGCCCGGAGCCGATCACCAGCGCCTTCTTCACCGGCTCGGGGACGGCTTCGTTCTCCTGCTCGTAGGTGCTGTAGAAGTACGGCGTCGCGGCGTCAAACTCGGCGGCGCAGGTGTCCACCATCTTGTAGACGGGCCGGATGCCCCACTGCTTGCGCAGGAAGCGCACCTGCTCGGTGAGGCGGTCGGCGAGGACCCCGATCTGCTCATCCGAGAAGCCCATCCTCTTCGCCTCCCGCAGCAGGTCGGGCGTGAAGGGCTCGGACAGAAGACGCTTCTCCATCGCGGCGATATTCGCCATCTTATAGAGGAACCAGGGCTCGATGCCCGTTTCGCGCGCAATGTCCATTGGGTCGGCGCCGCGCCGGAGGGCCGCCATCAGGGCCCACAGGCGCTCGTCGCTCGCGTGCAGGGGGAAGGCGGAGAGGGCGGACGCCGCTTTGCCCTTCTTTCTGCCCGCCGTCGCCGCGCCCGCGCCGGCCGCCGCCGTTTTCTCGCCCCACTGCCGGTTCTCCCAGAGCAGCGAGCGGTTGCCGACCTCCAGCGATCGCACGGCCTTCTGCAGCGCCCCCTCAAACGTGCGGTCGATAG
>DAOUEO010000227.1:0-9454 GCA_034430455.1 Dehalococcoidia bacterium
CATGCCGCCGAACGAGCGCCGCATCGTGCACCTGGCGCTGGCCAGAGAGCCGGCAGTGATCACCGAGAGCATCGGTGAGGGTGAGAACCGGAAGGTCGTCATCTATCCCAAGTCGCGGGGGTAGGGCAGTCCAGGCGCGGGGGTTTCGCGTCCAAAGAGGGCTGGGCCCCGGTTGTGGCATGACCGCACCCGACTTCCTGGCGATAGGGCACGTAGTCAGGGACATTGTACCGGGAGGCTGGCGATTGGGTGGGACGGTCACCCATGCCGCCGTTCAGGCGCAGCGTCTGGGGCTACGGGCTGGCGTGGTGACCTGCTCGGCAGCCGATCTGGGCCTGGAGCAACGCTTGCCTGATATCCAGGTGCGCCGCATCCCCTCTGAGACCACAACTACGTTCGAGAACCGCTACGAGAGGGGACGGCGTATTCAGCACGTCTGGGAGCAGGCGCCGCCTATCGGGGCGGAGAATGTCCCGCAGGAGTGGCGGAAGGCGCGGATGGTGCTCCTGGGGCCTGTGCTGGGGGAGGTGCCGGTCGGTCTGGGGCGGCTGTTCAGCGGGTCGCTGCTCGGCTACTGCCCGCAGGGCTGGCTGCGAGAGGTGCGACCCGACGGCCTCGTGGTCCGGCGGGCGTGGGCAAGGGCGGCTTCGCTGCGCGGGGGGGACGTGCTGGTTGTGTCGGAGGAGGATGTGGAAGGGGATGACGTTGTCCTGGAGCTGTGGGCGCGGGACGTGCCGGTGGTCGTGGTGACGGGAGGTGGGCGGGGCGCCCGCGTGCATGCGGACGGCCGCTGGCGGCATATCGACGCCTTCCCCGGGGAAGAGGTTGATCCGACGGGGGCGGGTGACGTGTTTGCGGCGGCGTTTATGGTCTCCCTGGAGGAGAGCGGCGATGTCGCTGTGGCGGCGCGTTTTGCCGCCGCCGCCGCCGGCCTGAGCGTGGGCGGAGCGGGAGCGACGGCGCCGGCGCGCGATGAGATAGAGCGGGTGCTGGTCGATCATCAGGGGGTGACGCTGCGGTGAGCGCCGTCTTGACGGTCGCCAATCAGAAGGGCGGTGTGGGGAAGACCACGACCGCCGTAAACCTGGGGGCCTGTCTGGCCGGGCGGGGTTGGCGGGTCCTCTTGATCGACGCCGACCCCCAGGCGAACGCGACGACCGGCCTGGGGCTGACGGCGCGGGCGGGGCGCAGCCTGTATGATGTGCTCGTCGACGATACGGATCTGGCGGCGGCAGTGGCGGAGACAGGGCAGGCGAACCTGTCGATCGTGCCGGCGACCGACGATCTGGCGGGGGCGGAGGTGGAGCTTGTCGCTTTTGAGGACCGGGAGTACCGGCTGCGTCAGGCCGTTGCCGGGGAGCGTGGCCGCTACGATCTGATCCTGATAGATGCGCCGCCTTCGCTGGGCCTGCTCACCGTGAATGCGTTTGTGGCTGCCGAGAGCGTGATCGTGCCGGTGCAGTGCGAGTACCTGGCGCTGGAAGGCCTGGGGCGGCTGATGCACACAATCGAGCTCGTGCGGCAAAATCTGAATCACAGCCTGCGGCTGCAGGGGGTGCTGCTCACGATGTACGACCGCCGGACGAACCTGTGTCAGCAGGTAGCGGCTGAGGTGCGGAGCCATTTCGCCAATACCTTTGAGACGGTGATCCCGCGCAGCGTGCGTCTGAGCGAGGCCCCCAGCCATGGGCTGCCCATTCTTGCCTATGACCGCTCATCGCGCGCCGCCAGGGCCTATGAGGCGCTGGCCGATGAGGTGCTGGCGGCGCTGGGGCAGGTATCAGCCTAGGGGGAGGGAGAGATGGCAAAAGCAAAGACCGGTTTGGGTCGCGGGCTCGGCGCCCTCATTCCCAGTCTGGCGCCGGCGGCGGAGTCAGTGGAGATCGGGCTGATAAGCGCCAACCCCTTCCAGCCGCGTCTGGCGGTGGACGCGGCGGAGCTGGAAGAGCTGGCGGAGAGCGTCCGCCAGCACGGTGTCCTCCAGCCGCTCCTGGTCAGCCGGGTAGAGACGGATGTCGGCGAGACCACCTACCAGGTCATCGCCGGCGGGCGGCGGCTGCAGGCGGCCCGTCTCGCCGGGCTCACGCACGTGCCGGTGGTGGTGAAGGAGACGACGCCCCGTGAGGCCCTCGAGCTGGCGCTGGTCGAGAACATCCAGCGCGCCGACCTCAACCCCCTGGAGGAGGCGGAGGCCTTCCGGCGGCTGATGGACGAGTTCGGCCTCAGCCAGTCGGAGCTGGCGGCGCGGTTGGGGCGGAGCCGGTCGGCGGTGGCGAACTCACTGCGTCTCCTTGGGCTGAGCGACGAGCTGAAGGCCAGCCTGTCGCGCGGCGAGATAAGCGAGGGTCATGCCCGCGCCCTCCTGGGTCTGCCCGATGAGGGCCGGCGACGTCGCGCGTGGAGAGAGGTCGTGCGGAAGGGGCTGTCGGTGCGGCAGACGGAGGATCTGGTGCGCAATCTGACCGGCGCCAGGGTGGCGGCGCGGCGGCGTTCTTCCCTGCGCGACCCCGACCTGGAGGCGATGGAGGAGCGGCTGCGGACAGCCTTGAGCACGAAGGTCAGCCTGGTCAAGGGGCGTCGCGGCGGGCACATCACCATCCATTTCTACAGCGACGAGGAGATGGAGGGTATACTGGGCAGGCTTCTGCCGTCCTAGCGTCGAAGGAGAGGTCATGGCTCACAACGTGGAGATCATTGAGAGCGTGAGGACGCTGCCCGACCGCGTCGCGGCGGAGATCGAGGGGCTGTCTGAGGAGGAACTGCGCCGGCGGCCGGCTGAGGGCGCGTGGTCGCTAAAGGAGGTGTGCGGGCACCTGCGCGACGATTCGGAGGTGTGGCGGCGGCGGCTGTACATGATGATCACGCAGACAGACCCCGTGCTGCCGGCATATGACCAGGAGGCGCTGGTGCGCGAGCATGCGTATCAGGACGCCGATATTGCCGCGGTGCTCGGCGATGTCAAGCGGTTCCGGCTGGACATGGTGGAGAACCTGTCGACGCTGGCGCGGGACAGCTGGGAGCGGACGGGACAGCACCCGGACTGGGGGCGGCTGACGATCGGGCAGGGTATGGGGATGATGGTCCGGCACACGGAGGGGCACCTGGATCAGGTCCGCGAGTTGAAGGAGAAGGCGACCGCTTCTGGGGGTGGAGACAAGGGGTCTCCAGACAACGCAATGACCGGGCACTCGGAGATCATCGAGAGGGTGAAGGGGCTGCCTGCTCGGATTGCCGTCGAGATAGACGGGTTGTCTGAGGCGGAGCTATCCTGGCGGGCGGCGCAGGGTGGGTGGTCTATAAGGGAGGTCTGCGGCCACCTGCGGGATCTCGGAGAGTGGTGGGTGCATCGCCTCCACGTGATGCTGACTGAAGACGACCCCTTTCTTCCCAGCTTTGACCAGGAGGCCTTCGTGCGCGAAGGGCGCTATCAGGAGGTGGAGATCGCGGCAATCCTGGGCGAGATGACACGCCTCCGTCTTGAGGTGGTCGATATCCTTTCCGGGCTGGCGCCGGATGGCTGGGAGCGGACGGGCCGGCACGAGACGAGGGGGCGCGTCACGATCCGCCAGGCGATGGAGTTTGTGATCCAGCACGATGAGGGGCACCTGGATCAAGTCCGCGAGTTGAAGGAGAAGGCGATCAGCGCCTAGGGCGTGGGCATGCGGCGGAGAATGCGGGTAGGGCGGGCATTTTGCCCGCCTTTCGTCTGGTTAGGCGCGGGTGCTACGGCCGTGCGCGTGGGCGGCGTCGGCGTTGTCGCCGTAACATGAACGTTCTTCTTCCCACCCGCCCGCCCTAGGGCTGTTTTGGGGAATCAGGGGGACACCCCCTGGAACCCCCGTCAGAGGGGGCGGGCCCCCTCTGAACTCCCCCAGGGCCGTGCAAAATCATCCCTTTGATGGGCTACAAGGTCGGGACGTGAAGGGTCGGGCAGGCAGGTCGTTGGCGCCTAGGCGAGAGGAGCGCCGAGCGCCAGCCCGATCAGACGATACGCCAGCTTGGCCGCCAGGGTGGCGCAGGCCGGCGGCCCCAGGTCGGGCGCCAGCTCCGTGAGGTCACACCCCACCATCCGCTTTTCCCTTGCCACCGCTGTCAACAGGGCGACCACCTCGTCCCAGAAGAGGCCGCCGGGCTCCGGCGTCCCCACGGCCGCCATCTGCGAGGGGTCGAGGCCGTCCAGGTCGACGCTGACGTAGACGCTGTCCGTGAGTAGACGGGCGATCTCGACGGGGCCGTCCGCCAGGGCGCGGTAGGCCTGGGGAGTCAAAAAGGGGAGGTTGCGCTCTCGGATGAGCGACACCTGGTCGGCGCTCACGCTGCGCATCCCTATCTGGACCACGGGGCAGAGATCGATGATCCGTCTCATGACGCAGGCGTGGTTGTAGGGGGAGTCGAGGTACTCGTCGCGCAGGTCGGCGTGGGCGTCGATGGAGAGGACGGAGAGGCCGGGAAGACGCCGCGCGTGGGCGCGGACGGCGCCGACAGCGACCGTGTGCTCGCCGCCGAGCGTCACCACGAACTTGCCGTCGTCCAGAAGCTCTCCCACGACCGACTCTATCCTCTCGACCATCGCCTGCGGGCTGCCGCTGTGGGGGGCCACGTCGGGCAGGGTGTGGATGCCATGCTGGGAGGCGTCGTAGGCGAGGTCGAGGTCGTGCGTCTCGATCTCCTCGGAGGCGTGTACGATGGCGCGGGGCCCTTCGCGGGCGCCGGCGCGGGCGCTGGTCGTGGCGTCGTAGGGGATGGGCAGGATGACGACGCGCGAAGATTCATACTGCGACTGCTCGCTCGGCAGGGCAAGGAAGCCGTGAGGGGGGTAGAAGCGGTCGTCGGCCATCGGGCGGCTCCTAGGGGGAAGGCCAGGCGCCGGGAATCCCCTCGAAGCTGATGGCGGGGGGCCGGCGCTTCTTGATGGTCTCGGCGCTGCCCTCGGCGAGGGCGCTGACGATGAGGGGGAGGGCGACCGTGGCCTCGACGTTCACCGTCACCATCGAGGCGTCGGCGGCCAGCTTGCGCCAGGACTGCGCCTCCTCGAACGTGCAGCCGGAGAGGCCGCCCCACTGCGGCTGGTCCATCGTGATCTGGACGGCGTACTGGTGGCCCGGCAGCTCGCGCTCGAAGACGTAGCCGGCGACCTGCGTCTGCTGGATGAAGTTCTTGGGGGTGCCGCCGCCGACGTAGATGACGCCGGTGGCAGGGGCGGTGGCGGCGATGTGCGCCGTCTCCAGGACGTCGCCGACGATGTCGAAGAGGATGGGCTGTCCCGGCGGCTGCCCGGAGCGGCTGCTGCGCACGCGTCCCAGGGCGATCGCCAGGCCGTGCACGCTGTCGCCGAGGGCCGGGCAGTAGATGGGGACGCCGCTCTTGGCGGCGGCCGTGAGGATCCCCTCCTCCTGCGCGACCGGGATGAGGGCGCGGCCGATGAGGTCGAGGTACTCGCGGGTGGTGTAGGGACGGCCTCGCTCCAGCGTGTCGGAGAACTGAGTGACGAACTCCTCGGCGGCCGAGAAGTCGGCTTCGGGGGCGAGGACATCGTAGAAGCGGTTGATCCGTCGCCGCCCCAGCTCCACGTCGTCCGCCTCGGGGCTGCCCTGGTAGTGCGGCTTGCCCAGCGTCTCGTAGAGGTCGTGAAACAGGTTGGCGCCGGTGCTGACGAGGCAGTCGACGAGCCGGTTCTCCAGCAGGTAGACGAAGAGGGGCCTCATGCCGGCGGGGACCATGGCGCCGGCCAGCCCCAGCATGATGACGACGTCCTCCTCCAGCATCCGCGACCAGATGCGCGCCGCCTGGGCGAGATTGCGGGCCTGGAAGGCGGTGCCCCCCATGCGCTGAAGGAGCTCGGCGGCGGTCACGCTATCGCCGACGGAGAAAGGCGTAAGACGGGTGTGGCAGATATCGTCCACCGCTATCGTTTCTCCATGAGGGAGCTGTCGGGATTAGGAGGGTAACAAGGGGTGGGCCGCTGCTCTCCCTACAGGCTGGCGGGAGTCAGCAACCCGATGGCGCTCAGACATGGCTTGGGGCGCGGCGGCACCGACGCTGTCGGGGAACTCCAGGCCGCGCGGAAGCACATGCACCTGCCACTTATCCAGCAGGAAGCGCTCTTTGATACTTTCGACGGCCTGGGTGGCGTCGAAGCCCTTACAGGAGAAGATGTCCACCCAGACGTAGCCGTGGTCGGGAAAGGTATGGACAGAGATGTGGCTCTCTGCGATCAGGACGAAGCCGGAGATGCCCCAGTCCTCGGGTTTGCTGCCTACGTAGCGGCATACGTGCGGCGGCGCGATCTTGGTCATCCCTATCTCGGTGGGGCAGGAGTCCAAGAACGCGCGCACGAGGTCTTCGTCGGCCAGCTTCTGCGGGTCACCACCGTACCCGTCAATGGTAACGTGCATCAATCCCCCCCTTCTCTCCTCGCGCTGCCCGCCTGCCCTCTGAGGGGCGGGCCGGCAGGCATACGTGACGCCTGCTTGCTCCGGTTCGGTCGCGGCGGTCGACAAAGCAAGGGGCATGATAGCATAGCATCGGGGGGTGCGCAATAAGGTCGGCGGGGTCGCTTCTGGGCTGTAACGGCGGCTGGCGACGGCCGTTTTCAGTTAGGTAAGGAGAAAGACTGCGGCTATCAGGCGGAGTATCTGCCTAACGGGGAAAAGGGCGCCATCGCCCCCATAACGAGCGGTTATTTCTGTTGAGGCGTTGAGCCGAGGCCTGCCCCCATAGTCGGGGGCGCGGCGGTGAGCCCCTGCGGCGAGCCGCCCCTGGTCACCGGGGCCTCGGTGAGCCAGTGGTGAAACCGGCAACAGCGGGTCGAGAAGTCGGCCCGATATGTCGCCGGTTTTTCTTTTTCGGCGCGCGCAGTCAGCGCAGGCGGAGGGAGATGCTCAGACCAGGCAGCGGAGGGAGAATGAGACGGGCAAGGGTCCTGCTGGGCCTCTTGCTGATGCTGGTCTTCTTTCCCATCTTCGTGGCCGCCGAGCCCGCCTGCGATGTCCAGCAGGCCCGCGAGCTGTATGGGGTAGAGATCGTGCTGGTGGGCCAGAGCTGGGACGAGACCAGCCTGAGCGCCGTCACCGACGCCCTCAGCCGCCTTCCCTCCCACGTCGTCAGGCAGTTGGGGAGCCGGTTCAACGGCAGGCTGTACATACTGTGCAACGCTGAGTCGCGTAGCCTCTCCGGCGCCAGCGTCTACTCGCACGGGGCCAACTTCTACTCCAACAACGACGGTCGCAATGAGCTCGTCCTCTACCCCAACCAGAGCGCGCTGACGGTGCTCCACGAGCTGGGGCACGCCTATCAACTGCGCCTCACGCCCCCCGGCAAGTACGCCTGGGCATTCTTTCAGGATGAGATACGCGATTTCATGAAGGCGACCGGCTGGACGCTGCTCACCCCCGACAGCCAGGTGGCCGTCGCCCTCGATCAGACGCAGCTCAGCTTCGCCTACAACGGCCCGACGGTCTGGCAGTCCATGTCCAACCCCGACCCGCTGGAGGACTACGCCAACTCCTTCGCCCTCTTCTTCTACGACCCGGAGCGCCTGCGGCAGCTCTCCCCCGTGCGATATGACTGGATGCTCCGCAACGTCGCCACCGACGCCCGCTGAGCGAGCCGACCAATTGCATAGGAAGAAGGCTTTCAGCTTAGATAAAAGATTCCCAAACAGCAATCAGAGTAGTTGACAAAACCCTGGCGGCGGTCTAAACTGACACTGCTGCGAGAAGTCGTACCGTTTTCCTGGTGGCACAGGAGTGTTGGGGGTAAGGAATGCCCCCTCCTCTGGCAAGGATGCCCCTGAGTTGATCCTGAGACATTGGTTGTCTTGGCTTAGGCGTCTACCTGAGGGAGGTACGCCGTGAGTGCCATGGCGGCTGTAGCTGACGCCCGGGAGTCCTGAGAGTTGGTAGTTGAGCCAACCGCCTTGCGGTTGGCTTTTGTTTTCATTCTTCCGGGGATGGCTGCTCTAGGGGGGAGCTGATTCCGAGTAAAATCGAATATTGGCGCCGCGTAGCTGTCACTACCGGCGCCGTGGCAACGGGAGCGTGAGGCACCCACTGCACCTGTATTATATCACAGGGGCCTGTGCAGTGTTATTGCGCGGGCCTCTTCTGTATTGCGGGTGCGCGTGGCCGGGGGTTCGTGAGATGGGTGTTCGCCTTGTTTGGGGAGAGTAGGCATGTCCTGCGGGCCCTGCCTCCCGTTGCCGGAAAGGAGGCGGGGCCTAGTGCCTCTGACAACCGGTTAGGGAGTTCCCGAAGCGAACGGGAAACAAGCGAATAGAGGAGAACAAGAGATGAAGCGCACAATCCTAATGAGCCTGCTCGTGATAGGAGCGGTAGTCGCCCTCATCGTCGGCGCCAGCTTTGCCGTCTTCAACGACAGGGAGGTGGCGCCTGGCGCGGTGGCCGGTGGCATCCTGGAACTGGATCTCGACCAGACGCAGGTGGTCACGGCAGACGTCATGGACCTCAAGCCGTCCGTGGAGAAGTATCTGGGGCCTTTCTGGTTGCATAATAGCGGCACCAACAATGGCGCTCTAGATCTGCACTTCGCGAACGTCGTGGACGACGGTGGTGAACTGACTGGGCCGGAAGGGAAGGTCGAATACGCGGGGCCAATCGACGACATCAGCAACTGGATCGATGTCGACTACTGGATTGACGGGCCACACTCGGCGATTGATGACACCGTTGTGTGCCAATCGGGCGCTGGCCTTGGGAGACTCGCGGACATCGAGAGCCGGACATTTGACCTCGGCACCACGATGGAACCCAGCCAGTGGTACGCGGTCTGCATCTCGTTCCACCTGGATCGGGACGCGGGCAACGAGTATCAGGGTGATGTGAGCACGTTCGACATCGAGTTCACCCTGCACCAGACGACCCAGAGCGCGGGCCGCACGAGCGTCCGCCTGGAGAACAAGGACCAGGCGGATCCCCTCTGGCCGCCTATCCTGGGTGACGACATGTACGGCTCGGTCACCTACGAGGTGAAGGGGAACGGTGACCTGTGGGTGGCGCTCGAAGCGCGAGGGCTGCAGCCCGGCAATTACTACCAGATCGGCATGACTGGTCCCGATACCTGCTCAGACACCGACGACCAGCTCGCCAGCGGCGTGCAGCAGTACCCCAACTTCGACAGTCACTTCTGGGTGAGTGGCGCGCCGTCAGCTACGTGCACGACCGCCGGCTATGGCTTCTACAACTTCGCCTATGAGCAGGCGGACGCTGCTGGTGAGATCAACCAGACCTACACGATAGGCAACGCCGGCGTCGCCGACCCCGATGGCAGCACGGACGTGACCGGGGCCCACCCGGCCCTGCCGAGCGGCGTCTACACCGGCGTGAAGTTCATCGTCAAGTACTACGAGCCGAACACAAAGCCACCGACCTGGCCGGGCACGTTCACTGGTGTCCTGATGGAGATGGAGACGTTGAACTTCAACCTGCCGTAAATA
>DAOUEO010000228.1:0-1642 GCA_034430455.1 Dehalococcoidia bacterium
CTCAGGGAGAGTGCAGAGGGGCGAAGCCCCTTTGCCGGGGTTCAAGGGGTGTCCCCTTGAACTTCTGTGACTTTTCGAGGGCGGGCGGGTGGGAAGAAGACGCTCATGTTGCGGTCCTTCCAGGGAAGGACGCCGACGCCCCTTCACCCGGAAGACGCTGCATCCGACAAGGCTGCGGGATCCGTCCCGCAGACCGCATGCGCACTCAGGGAGAGTGCAGAGGGGCGAAGCCCCTTTGCCGGGGTTCCGCAGGCCTGCCCGCTACCCCGTCGGGGGAGTCCAGAGGGGGAATCCCCTTCTGGCGGGGGTTTCAGGGGGTGTCCCCCTGAGATTCCTGTAATACATTCCTGGGCGGGTGGGCGGGAAGACACCAGATAGCTCTTCCCGCGAGGGAGGCGCGGAGGGCTTGCCCGCCGCACAGTGCCACATCTCCCTTACAAACCGCAGCCGCCTCTGCTATCATAGCCTCATGACAGCACCATCCCGCCGACTGGCCGCGGCCGCACGAACAGTCAATCAACAAAAACCGCCCCTTTCAGACTCGCAAGAAAAAAGTTTTCGCCAAACAACGGTCAATCAAATGCCCAAGCGCTGACCGCGAGGAGCGCGTCGCCTGCTCAGCGCCCCCGTTTGCCAATTACACCAATACCTGCTAGATTTATGCTTCCCACTGTTGAGAAAGGCCGATGCAGGATGCAAGGCGTTAGACCCGATACCGACTACAAGATCGAGCAGTTCCCCCTCCTGGACGAGCGGCAGACCTACTTCTACCTCAAACGGACAGAGGACGCGACCATCGCCGCCGTGGGGCGCATCGGCGGCCCCGGCGCCCGGCGCGCCCGCCTGCTCGACGTCGGATGCGGCCTCGGCCTGCAGGCGGCGAAGACCTGGCGGCGGGGCTGGGAGGCGCACGGCATCGACGCCTCTGAGTCGATGCTCCGGCTGGGCCAGTACCAGTCGCGCACAGTCCACAAGGAGATCCGCGTCGCGCGGGGCATCGCCGAGTCGGTGCCCTACCGCGACTGCTCCTTCGACGTCGTGATGTGCCAGGGGGCGATGGACCATTTCGCCGACCCCGATCGGTTCTTCGCCGAGGCCGCGCGCGTCTTGAAGCCGGGCGGCCGCCTCATCATCACCCTGGCGAACTACGAAAGCCTCTCCTGCCGTATCGGGATGACCCTGCGCAACCTGGGGAGATTGATGGGGCTGGAGCCCCCGCCGAAGTTCCGCTACTGGGAGATACCCAACGACCACACCTTCAAGGGCAGCCACCGCTTCCTGAAGAGGCTGGCGCGGGGGCGGCTGCGATTGGTCGAGGTCCGCGGCGCCTCCCTGTTCTTGTTCCTGCCGCCGTGGCGCGGCCTGCTGGAGAGCCTCTCCCTGCCGACGGCCCAGGCCACCTTCCGCGCCATGGACCGCGTAGCCTACCGCCTGCCCACCGTCGCCGACGTGGTCATCGCCGTCTGGAAGAAGGACGTGGCGGCTAGCCGGAGAGGGAACTGGCGAAGCGCTCTGGCTGAGTGGAAGAGACGAAGTAGCGGCGCACCTTCTTACCTTGCGCGATCGTGATCTCCACGCCGCGCGGCACGCCGGGCACACTGTAGGCGCGCCGCCCTCCCGTCGAGAAGCGGATCCCCCAGCC
>DAOUEO010000229.1:0-2581 GCA_034430455.1 Dehalococcoidia bacterium
GAGTTCACTCCCCAAAAAGAGCACCAGGGCTTCCCCGGCTATATGCACGGCGGCCTCGTCACCACGCTCATGGATGAGGCGATGGGCTGGTGCACGGTGTTTCAGCAGATATGGGCGGTCACGGCCAGGATGAACGTGCGCTTCCGCGAGCCGGTGCGGCTGTTCCAGCCGACGATTGTGAGCGCACGGGTCCACAAGGACCGCCGCCGCTGGGTGACGGTAAGGGCGGAGGTGCGCTCTCAGGAGGGGAAGATACTGGCCGAGGCCGAAAGCGTCTTCATGCGGGTGCCGGGCGAGCGAAAGCAAGAGCTCGACGAGATATATCTCCCCGTCTACAACCGCGACGGCCGGTTCTAGCCCGGGCGGGCGCCAACCCCCTGCCACGCCCCCTCCCATCCATCCCACCGCCAAAGGCCGCGTCGTCCACCCGCGACATCGGCTCCCTCGCTCTCATTGGCCTGCCATCCCGCCCTTAAAGTATGATTGAAGTGGCTCTGATCTCGCTTGGAGCGGGAGGGAGCAAGGGAGGCCAATGGGCAGGATCATCCTCTATACCGGCAAGGGCGGCGTGGGAAAGACGACGGTCGCCGCCGCCACCGCCCTGAAGGCGGCGGAGATGGGCCACCGCACGGTGGTGATGAGCACGGACAGCGCCCACAGCCTGGCCGACTCATTCGACACGCCGCTGGGACCGGAGCCCGTACAGGTGGCGGCGAATCTCTGGGCCCAGGAGAGCGACGTCTACTTCAGCATCAAGAACTTCTGGGGGATCGTCCAGGAATGGCTGACGGCGCTGCTCGTCTGGCAGGGCATGGAGGAGCTGGAGGCGGAGGAGGTGGCGGTCCTGCCGGGGATGGAGGAGCTGGCGAATCTCTTCTGGGTGACGTACCACTACGAGAGCGGGAACTACGACGTCGTCGTCGTGGACTGCGCGCCCACCGGCCAGACGCTGAGCCTGCTCGCCTTCCCGGAGTCGGCGCGCTGGTGGGTGGATAAGGTGCTGCCGGTGGAGCGGCGGGTCGCCCAGATCGCGGGGCCCGTCGTGCGCGGCCTCACCGGTATGCCGGTGCCGGGCAGGAAGGTGTTCGACGCCGGCGAGGAGCTGCTGAAGCGGCTGGCCCACCTTCACGACCTGCTGCTGGACCCCAAGGTGGCTACGGTGCGGCTGGTGGTGAACCCGGAGAAGATGGTGATAAAGGAGGCCCAGCGGAGCTTCACTTACCTGAATCTGTACGGCTACGTGACCGACGCCGTGGTCTGCAACCGCCTGCTGCCCCGCGAGGCGGCCGGCAGCTTCTTCTCGGGCTGGCGGACGGCGCAGCGGCGATACCGGCGACAGATAAGGGAGGCGTTCTCGCCCCTGCCGGTGCTGACGGCGCCGCTGCTGGAGAGGGAGGCGGTGGGGCTGGAGCGTCTGCGCGAGATGGGGGACCATCTCTTCGGCAAGGAAGACCCCAGCCGGGTGTTCTATCCCGCGGTGGCGCAGGAGGTGCGCTCCCACGACGGCGGCTACGTGCTGAGCCTGGCGACGCCGTTCGTCGGCAAGGGGGAGATAGCGCTGGCGCAGCGGGGGGACGAGCTGACGGTGCGGGCGGGGGCCTACAAGCGTCAGATAATGCTGCCGCGGGTCCTGATAGGGCGCAGGGCGACGGGCGCGAAGATGGACGGCGACCGTTTGAGCATCTTCTTCAGCGGCGAGAGATGACTCAGGCGGACCGCAACGCCTAAGGCCCGGCGAAGACGGCAGTATAGTACTTCAGCCCGGAGCCACCAAGAGCAACCCCCACGCCCAGCCGGCTGAAGTTGGGGTTGAGGATGTTGTCGCGATGAGGCGGCGAGGCCATCCAGGCGCTCAAGGCCACGGCGACGGTCTGGTCATCGGGGTAGTCGTTGCAGGCTAGATTCTCGCCGCACCAGGAGCAGGCGACACCCAGGCGCTCCATGAGGGAGGTGTAGGTCTCCCCCGTGGGGCTGACGTGCCCGAAGTAGCCCCTCTGCGCCATGTCGTCGGAGCGCTCTCCGGCCACGGTCGCGAGGGCGGGGTCGAACTGCAGGGGCGGCAGGCCGGCGGCGACGCGCTGGGCATTGACGCCGGCGACCACGGCGGCCTCCAGCGTCGCCGGGTCCACAGGCGTCGGCGTCGGTAGCGAGGGCGGTTGCGGCTCGGGCTCTGACGCCGCGGCGAAGACGCCCTGCACGAGGACGGGAGGCGCCGCATCGCTGTCTTCGGGCGCGGCGTCAGCCTCTTCTATCGGCTCCGGTGGCGGCTCCGGCGTCGCCTCAACGGCAGGCGGAGGTTGCTCCGCGGGCGTGGGCAGGGCCTCAACGACGGGGATAATCGGCGCGACGGAGAAGGCAGGCGCCGCGGGCGCGTTGGTTATGAGGTCGGACGCGTAGCCCGCCTCCCCACCGACATGGCGAGCCGACCCATAGGCGCCACCGGCAACGGCACCCGCCACCAGCAGTACCGCCAACAGCCTGAGAATCCCTCTCCCCATCTCTCTGCCCGACCCCCGTCGGGGGCCCACTACTCGGACAGTTGCCACTCCCGGCAGGTGGCCTAATGGCGGACGGTCCTCGA
>DAOUEO010000230.1:0-2957 GCA_034430455.1 Dehalococcoidia bacterium
AGATTCAGGGGGACACCCCCTGAAACCCCCGGCAGAGAGGGACAATCCCTCTCTGCACTCTCCCTTCTTGGGGGTGATCGAGGCAGAGGCGAACTGCGGGTCGGGCACGGAGGCTCGACCCTATGATGATGGTTGGGGATGGCGGACTGGGGTTAGGTGTAGCGCCGGACCTCGAAGCGGGAGAGCTCGACGGGCTCGTCGGGGAGGATGCCCGCTTTCATCTTGGCGATCAGCACCTGTTCCTCTACGCTGTCTACGCCTTCGAGGTTGGGGAGGAGGAGGCCGCGCCGGGCGCCCCCCTGGACGATGACGCCGTAGCGCTTGCAGTCGAGAGACTCGGGCCCGTCGACGGGCTCCGGTGGGGTGAGCATGTCGACGCTGTAGGTGAGGTCGGGCAGCTCGTCCTCGGTGATGGGGTCGAAGCGGGGGTCGCGGGCGGCGGCGGCGACGGCGTTGTGGATTATCTCCAGGCCGACGTTCTCCCGAAGCGGCTCGACGGTGCCGATGCAGCCCCGCAGCTCGCCCCGCTTCTTGATCGAGACGAAGACGCCGGCCTGTCCTTCCATCTCGGGCGCGACCTCGGTGAGGGGGAGGATTTGGGCGGAGCGGGCGTAGTGCTCGACGGCGGCCCTGGCGAGCTGCACCAGGGGATGGTCAGGTGCGGGCGGGTCGCTCGCGGCCACGGCGGCGGCAGGCTCGCTCTCTTTCTCCGGCTGGGGGCGCGGGCCCAGCAGCTCGACGGCCGCCACGAGGTAGCCGACGCCGAACGGCCCCTCGTAGGAGAGGACGCTCGGCCGCACGCGGAGGTGGCTGAGGGCGCCCATGAGCATCGCTGTCTGGGGTATGGCGTCCTCGGCGGCGCGGCGGCGGAAATCGCGGGTGGTCTCCAGCACCCAGCTCACGTCCCAGTCGGCGATGGCCTGCTCGAACTTCTCGTCGAACTCGAGGCCGGCGGGGTCGAAGCCGCCGGGGGCGCTGGGAGCGAGGGCGTGCGACAGGTCGGCGCTGCAGATGATGACGCTCCGTTTGCCGAGCCGTTCCAGGGCGCGGCCGATCGCCTGACCTATCTCGTAGTGTTTCTGCGGCGGCAGGAAGGCCGGTGTCATGGCGACGAGCCTGGCGTCGCCCATGCCGGGCCGCAGGTAGTAGAGGGGGACGGCGCATCCCCAGTCGAGACCGGGGGTCGCCCCGTCGTCCCAGCGCTCGATGGCGATCAGGGGAAGGTCGGCGCGGGCGGCCTCCTCGCGCACGAGGGCGACGGCGTCGAGGTCGTTCTCGTAGCGGAAGCGGACGTCGGGAGCGTCCCAGCGGGCCATGGTGCCCTGGGCGGTGGGCGATGTCAGTATACCCACTGCCCGCGGCTCGATGGGGCCGTGGGGGCTGAAGATCAGCACCGTCTCCGGCCGGTGGGCGGCCATCTCCTCCGCCACCTGCTGCAACGCCTCGATGGTGTGGTGCGTCTGTTGCTCGCGCCCGCGGCCGACCTCGTGCACGAGTAACGGCGGGTGAGGCGCGATGCAGGCGTATGCTATACCACTCATGGCAGAACCAGTCGATTAGCGCCCGGCGGAGACGGGCAGCCGCCGCTGATAGGTCGCTGTACGGATATTAAGGTCTGCGCCGCAGCGCGCGCAATGGCCGTCCTTTGTCAGCGCGTTGAGGTCCGCCTGGTAGCCGGTGCGGGCTATGACCAGTGTCCCGCAGGCGGGGCAGTGCGTGTTCTCGCCGGGGTGGCCGAAGACGTTTCCCGGGTAGACGTACAGCAGCCCTTCTCTCTGACCGATGGCGACCGCCTTCTCCAGCGTCTGCAGGGGCGTCGGCGGCAGGTGGCGGAGGTCGTGGTAGGGATGGAAGGCGGTCACGTGCCAGGGGGTCTGCGGCCCCAGCTCGTCCCTGATCCAGCGGGCGATCATGGTCAGCTGCTCGTCGTCGTCGTTCATGGTGGGGATGATGTTGGTGACCACCTCGACGTGCATGTCCCAGCGGGAGCGGGCGTATTTGGTCGACTCGAGGACGTTCCGCCAGCGGGACACCTTCGCCAGGCCGCGGTAGAGCTCGTCGGTGAAGCCTTTGATGTCGACGCGGAAGGCGTCGAGGTAGGGGCCGATGAGGTCGAGGGCCTCGGGGGTGCTGAAGCCGTTGGTGACGAAGACGGTGTAGAGGCCCGCCTCCTTGGCGAGCCGCGAGCAGTCGAGGGCGTACTCCAGCCAGATGGCGGGCTCGTTGTAGGTGAAGGCCATCCCCTCGCTGCCCAGGCGGAGGGCGAGCGCCACGGCGTCGGTGGGCATGAGGTCTTGGGAGAGGCGCTGGGCCTCCTCGGCGGTGGCGAACGATATCTCCCAGTTCTGGCAGTGGCGGCAGTGGAAGTTGCAGCCCCAGGAGCCGAGGGAGAGGCAGGAGGAGCCGGGGAAGAAGTGGAAGAGGGGCTTCTTCTCCACGGGGTCGTTGTTGACGGAGGCGACGCCGGGGTAGTTGTAGAGGAGGATGCGTCCGTCGCGGGCCCGCCGCATCCGGCAGACGCCGAGGCCGTCGTTGGGGATGAGGCAGCGCCAGTGGCAGACGTTGCAGCGTATCTTGCCGCTGGGCTGGGTCTCGTAGAGGACGGCCTCTCGCTCTGCGCTGGTGGTGGCGGGCATGATTGGTCTAATTATAGCACCGGCGTCGAGGGGATGGGGGAGTCTGTCTGTCTACGTTGGTCAGGCGTCTCGCCCGGCGCGGCGTGGCCGCCCCCCTCACGCGTAACATGGGCGTCTTTCTTCCCACCCTCCCGCCCCAGGAAAGTCACGGAAGATCAAGGGGACACCCCTTGAACCCCGGCAAAGGGGCTTCGCCCCTCTGGACTCCCCCTTTCGGGGGCGGCGGGCAAGATGCCCGTCCTACGGTGAATTGAGTATACGGTCTGAGGGATGAATCCCTCAGCCTCTCGCAAGAGGCGTCCTGCGTGATGGGCGGCGTCG
>DAOUEO010000231.1:0-2075 GCA_034430455.1 Dehalococcoidia bacterium
ACGAGGAGGACGGGACGCTGCGGCTGGACACCATCGACGGCGCGGAGCCGGTAGGGCTGTGCGGCTCCGGGCTCGCCGACGCGGTGGTCCTGCTGTTGCGCCGGGGCCTCCTCCTGCCCTCCGGACGGCTGGTGGCGCCCGATCAGGCGCCGCCGGACGTGCCCGCCGACCTGCGCGCCAGGGTGTATGAGGACGGAGAGGGACGGCGCTTCCTCCTCCATAAGGACGGCGGGCGCGGCGACGTTGTCCTGACGCAGCGGGACATCCGCGAGGTGCAGCTCGCGAAGGCTCCCCTGCGCGCCGGGGTCGAGATGCTGCTCAAGGAGTGCGAGCTGGCGGCGGAGGAGATCGAGGGTGTGTACGTGGCGGGGGCGTTCGGCAGCTCGATCCGCTCCCAGACCCTCCTGGCGCTGGGGATACTGCCGGAGGGCGTCCGCGGGCGCATCCACGCCGTCGGAAACACGGCCGGCCTGGGGGCGAGGCTGGCCCTGACATCCCCCAAGCATCTGAAGGAGGCGGGACGGCTGGCGCGGAGCATGCGGCACGTGGAGCTGGTGGAGCGGGAGGACTTCCGTCAGTCGTTCACCGAGAACATCATCTTCCCTGCGCCTCGGAAAGGCGACTGACGCCGGCCGGAGGATGTCAGCGTGGGGCGGGCATCCTACCCGCCGGTTGATCGGGCGAGACGCCGGCAGGCCCGACCAGCGATATCAGGCCAACGCTACAGTTCGTAGTAGCCGCGGGCCACGTCGAGGCGGGCGAGCTGTGCCCCTCCCAGCCACAACTGGATCTCCTTGCAGTCGCGCCAGTACTTCTCCACGTCGAACTCCCGCATGTAGCCGTACGAGCCCATCAGCTCCATCGCCTTGTTAGTGACCATTATGGCCACGTCAGAGGCGTAGACCTTGGCCAAGCTGGCCCGCGAAAGCACAACGTCGGAGTGCGGCTCGCCGTACACCTCAGGGCGGTCCAGCATGTAGGCGGTCTGCAGGTAGTAGGCCCGCGCCGTCTCTATTCCGATGGCCATATCTGCCAGCATACCGGCACACATGGAGTGCTGGCGGATCGGTTTCCCCTGAACGACCCGCGTGCCGCTGTAGTCGAGGACGCGTTCGAGGGCCGCCTGGGCGTTGCCCACGGCCATTGCCGCGCTGGCGACCCGCCCGATTGTCAGGTTCCGTTTCATGAGTTGTGCGTCGGTACCGGGGCCGGCAGCGCGGTACTGGCGAGGCACACGCACGTTGTCGAAGTAGATGTCGCAGTTGCGGTCGGCCTGCATACCGCCCTTGTTCTCGAACTTGCCGAAGGACAGGCCTTCCCAGGGTGAGGGGACGTAGATGAGGGCGACTCCCTCTTCGCCCAGATCGGGGTCTGTCTGACAGACGACGCAGTAGATATCGGCAACACCGGCGTTGCTCGGGAAGCGCTTGGCGCCGTTTATGACCCACTCGTCGCCGTCGAGCACCGCCTTGGTCTGGATGGGGCGGCCCCGCAACACGCTCAGGTTCTCGATGTCGCAGCCCGCTCCCGGCTCGGTCATGGCGAAGCAGCCAAGGCGGACCTCAGGGCCGCTGAACATCTCGCCCACCACTCTCAGCACCGCCTCGTTGCCGGCAACCACGGCCGGCGTGAGAGCCCAGGTGGTCACGCTGGCTGCGACCGCTATTCCGCTATCGCCGCGCGCTATCTCTTCCAGCACCAGGCAAGTGGTAAGGGTGCTGGCGCGAGTACCAGTTGGGGTCATTCCTCCATGTTCCTGGGGCAGGGCCGCCCGCATCAGACCGAGATCAAAGAGACCCTGCAATATCCGGCGCACGATGACGTGATCCTTGTCGTCGTCGATCTGCTGCCGCACAGGCATGATCTCTCGTTCAAGGAAGGCCCGTATCACGTGCAGAACCAGCCGATCCTGATCCGTCAGGAAGATGTCAGGGATATTCATTGGCGCCTCCTCTTGCGATGGTCGAACCGCGGGCCATAGCCGGCGGGGTGAAGTTGGCCTCTCTATCCCGATCCTAGCCGGCCCCGGCGAGCGCGTTGGCCATCGCCTCGATGTGGCGGGGCGTGCCGCCGCA
>DAOUEO010000232.1:0-6064 GCA_034430455.1 Dehalococcoidia bacterium
TCCGCCGCTTCGTCTCCGCCTCCGCCATCTCCACCTCCTCGCCGCCCAGCGGCAGGACCATCACCACCGGCTTCCCGTGGCGCTCCTTCATCCTCACGACGGCGTCCATCAGCGACTGCGCGAAGTCGTCCGTGCTCGCCAGGACGTCGCCGCTCCGGAACAAGTAGGAGAGCGCCTGCGTCGCTATGATCGTCTCCACGGAATCGGCCGCCGCGACCGTCTCCAGCGTCCCCTCGAAGATGGGCAGCGGCACGACGGGCGCCCCCAGGTCCACCGGGTTCCCCATCGCCGTCCCCGCGGGAGGGAGCACCTTCGCCAGCTTATCGCGCATCTCCGCATCGAACGGCGGGATCTCCAGGCCCGCCCGCGAGCAGGCGTCCGCCGCGGCCACGCTTATCCCGCCTCCGCCGCCGACCATCCCGATGCGCCGCCCCGTGCTGGGAGGCAGCATGAGAAGCGCCTGCGCCGTATCGGCCAGCTCCGCCAGGTCCGACACCCGTATCGCGGCCGTCTGCTTGAACAGCGCGTCCCATATCGCCCCCTCGCCCGCCAGCGAGCCCGTGTGCGAGTACGCCGCCCGGCTCCCCAGCGGCGTCATCCCCGCCTTCCAGATGATGACCGGCTTCTTGGGCGCCGTCCTCTTGACCAGCTCCAGGAAGCGCCGGCCCTCGCGCGGCCCCTCCAGGTACATGCCGATTATCTTCGTCTCGGCGTCGCCCGCCATGTACTCCAGCAGGTCCGACTCGTCGACGTCGCAGGCGTTGCCGTAGCTGACCACCTTGCTGAAGCGCAGCCCGCGCCCCAGCGCCTGCCGGCCTATCTCCACCGCGTGCCCGCCGCTCTGCGACAGGAACGCGACAGGCCCGCTTTCCGTCGGGAAGTCGCCGCCGGGGAGCAGCGTCAGCCCGCCTCCCGGGCAGTAGATGCCGAAGCAGTTCGGCCCGATGGCCCGTATCCCCCGTGCCGCGATCTCCGAGAGCCGCCTCTCCGCCGCCCTCGCCTCCTCCTCGCCCGTCTCCGCGAACCCCGAGCTGAATATCTGCGCTGCCTTGATCCCCTTCGCCAGGCACTCCTCCAGCACCTGCGGGACGAAGCGGGCGGGGACGATTATCGCCGCCGCCTCGACCTCCTCCGGGATATCCGTCACGCTGCGGTAGACCTTCAGCCCGAAGACCTCGTCGCCCTTCGTGTTGACCGCGAACAGCTTCCCCTTGAAGCCGAACTCCCTCAGCACCTTTGGGTACTGCCCGAAGAAGCTGTGGTTCGTCGCCCCCACGACGGCGATGCTGCGGGGATAGAAGAGACTGTCTAGCTGGGATGCCTTGTCCATGCCGGCTCCGGTGCGGGCTCTGAGTGGAGACGTGAGCTAATGGAGCCAGTATAAGCCAACCCGCCGCAGAGCAAAACGGCGCCGCATCTGCTCACCCGGGGCGCGAAAAAGCGGACAGCCCTCGCTCTACAGGGAGGGCTATCCGTAGCGGCTCTGGGTCGGGTCAGTCGAACTCGAAGCTCTGCGCTATCTGCTCGTACTGGCTCCTCAGCCGCGGGAAGTTCCCCGCTGTCGCGGTGAGGTCGATTATGTACCCCGTGCTGCCCTTCTTGAAGAAGTACGCCAGCTCCTGCAGATGCTGCCCCGCTGTGTACGGCTCAGAATCCGACGGCATTGTATACGACACCACCGACCAGAGCGCTCGCCTGCCGTCGATGGTCGTCTCCCCGCTTTCCACCTCGCCGCAGTTGTCCGCGATGTCACAGACGTTGCTTGTGGTGTTGTCGAGCCAATCCTCCAGCGTCGTTCCCGGCGGCGATGGGTTGCTGCCGACGGAGATGTCGCCGGGGTAGTCCGGACTGCCCGTGGGTGGCACGGCCATGACCGTTCCTGTCCCCCAGTAGTTGTCCCTGATCTCCCACCCGTCTGGCAGCATGATGGAGAAACCGCCCTCCTCGTTGTGGTAGAGGACAGGTGTGGGGGCGATACTGAAGTTCTGGACCCCCCCGAGGCCGACTTGCCGCGTCTCTGTCGCAGGCTCGTATCCCGGCGCGTCCACAACGAAATTGACCGGGCCCGTCGCCGGTACCGGCCCATTTGACCCGTCGAAGGAGTACATGCCGTTGGCGTCGGACGTGGTCGTTCCCCTTTGACCCGTGCTGTCGGCGTAGCTGATGGTGGCCCCTCCGATGGGAGCGCCGGTCTCGGCGTCCGTGACCACGCCCCACAGACAGCCGGAGGCCAGAAACGCCATCGCCATGCTGAAGAAAAGGACCATGGGGCCCTGACATCTGGAACGCAACCTTCGTACAGTCATCATGTCCCTCCTTTGGTCCCGAGCATACACATTCCCTGCCGGCTCGCCTACGTCGCCGGCCCGAGTTCGCGCACCGTGCCGCCCGTCAGTTGATGCGGAGGCTCTCCACGATATCTTCGAGCTCGCCCCTGTGGCCCACGAACTGAGTAGATTCGTCCATGCAAAGGATCATGTACGCCCGCTCGCCGCTCAATAGGAAGTATGCCAGCGTCTTCATGTTGAGGCGTTGCACCTTCGACGAGAAGACCGCCCAGCGTGCCTCCCGTCCGTTGAGTGTGGCCTCCCCATCTTCCAGTTGCTTGAAGCTCGGCGTGCCCGCCTTGAAGCCTTGCATGTTGACCTGGAAGAACATCTCTAGACTCAGTTCCTCTGGCACGTCGTCAAAGACCATGACAAAGACGACTTCTGAGTACTCATCGTCAATGTTCTCCGGAGGAGCTATCCCCATGACTCCCGCTCCCTCCTCCACCTCCTCCTCCTCTGCCTCCACCACCATCCAGGTCTCGGGGAACTTGATGGAGAAGCCCCACTCCGCGTTGCTGTACGTGCCGGGTTCCGGCGCCAGGGCAAAGCCCTGGACCCCCCCGAGGCCGACTTGCCGCGTCTCTGCCAGAGACTCGTATCCCCCCGCGTCCACAACGAAATTGACCGGGCCTGCCGCCGGTACCGGCCCGTCTGACCCGTCGAAGGAGTACATGCCGTTGGCGTCGGCCGTGGTCGTTCCCGTTTGGCCTGTGCTGTCGGCGTACCTGAGGGTAGCCCCTCCGACGGGAGCGCCGGTCTCGGCGTCTGTGACCATGCCCCATAGACAGCCTGAGGCCAGGAGCGCCGTGCCGATGCAGAGAGCGGCCAACAAGGATCGTCGGCAATGCGAATAGGCTCTTCGAGTGATCATCACAGTCACCGCCTTTCAGGTTGTGATTCTATGATGAACATGTCACCTTGTCAATCGAAGATCGTTAGCCAGAAGATGAAGATACGGCAGTCGCGCTACGTGGAAACGAGGATTAGGTCAGCGGAGAGCAAGCGCTCGAGGTTGGCGCTGTGATTATGGCTTGGTGGGCGATGCGGCGCTCGAACCCGCCCGCCGTAGCGCCGAGTACCCCTCCGTGCCACAATCCGTTCCTGGCACTCAAGTTTCCGTGTGCCGCCCGCGCCCGTTCGTCGGCAGCGCAGTTTCACCTATTGGTGCGTGTCGCCCGTCAGTCTAGCTGGAAGCTCTCCGCGATCCCCTCGAACTCGCCCCGGTGGCTCGGGAACTGAGCCGCGTCAGACACGCACATGATCATGTACCCGCGCTGGTCCGCCACCAGCAAGTAAATCAACTCGTTGACGTCCATGTTGAAATCGGGATCGGTGAGGGCGATGAGGAGCCACTTGGCGTCCTGGCCGTTCAAGTTCGCATCGCCCGTCTCCAACTGCTGTACCCCCGACGGGTCCTCTTCTATGCCAGCCAACATGAGCTGGAAGAACGTATCCAGCGTCATTCCCGGCAGTTCCACGGCCATGACAAGACAGAACTCGGTATACTCGTCGTTGGCGCCATCCGGCGGAGCCATGCCCACGACCGCCGTTCCTTCCTCTTGCTCCTCCCCCTCTATCACCATCCAGTCATACGGGAACTCGATGGAGAACCCCCACGTCGCGTTGTGGTACGAGGGAGTCGCGCTGCCGACCGGGGTCAGGTAGTGGACCTCCCCGAAGCCGGAGGGATTGCCGTCGTACTCGACTTGAATCGTCACGGGTTCGTATCCTGGTGCACTCGCCCGCACATTGACCGGGCCCGGCGCCGGCCTTCCCGCCTGGTCGAAGGAGTACTGCCCGCCGGCGTCGGTCGTGGTGGAAGCGGTTGCGCCCGTACTGTCGGTGTACGTGACCGTCGCGCCGCTGATGGGAGCGCCGGTGTTGGCGTCTTTCACCATTCCCCACATGCAGCCGGACGCCAGGAGCGCCGCGCCGATGCAGAGAACGACCACCAGAGGTCGCCGGCAATAAGAATAGACTCCTCGAGTAATCATCACAGTAACCGCCTTTCCTGTTTATGACTCTATGATGAATATATCGTCTTATCGATCGAAGATCATTAGCCGGAAGATCGAGATACAGTAGGCACGCTATGGGGAAACGGGGATTGGGTCGGCGGAGGTTGGCACAGGGACGAGTCGAGCGAATACCACCATCGGTGAATCTCCTGAGGGCAGGTCAATGGCTTCTGCGGCGTCCCTTCGCCCGTATTGACCAACGCCGTGCGCGGGAGTAGATTGCCTTCATGGGAAGTCGCCCGAGAGCAAGGAGATACATGATGAAACGCTGGACATTCGTCGCACTTATCCTTTCCCTGATGGCCGCCGGCCTCGTCGTGGCCGGCTGCTCGGACTCGGGGGACGAACCGTCGGAGACGACGCCCGGCGGTCCGGTGCCCGGTGTCACCGACACCGAGATCCTGCTCGGAACGCACATGCCGCTGAGCCAGACGCCGGCTGCGGCCTGGGGCGTTGTCGCCGATGGCATGAAGGCCTACTTCGAGTACATCAACTCCCAGGGTGGCGTCCACGGCCGCAAGATCAAGCTGATAGTCGGCGATGACCACTACAGCGCGCCGGACGCCGTGGAGGTCGTGCGGAGCCTGGTGGAGCGGGACGAAGTCTTCGCGATCGTCGGCGGCCTCGGCGACTCGACGCACCTCGCCGTCATGGACTACCTCGCGGATAAAGGTGTGCCGGACCTTTTCGTCGGCGGCGGCATGCCGAGCTTCACCGATCCCATCGTGAAGACGCGCTTCGGCATGGTGACCGACTACGACACCGAGGGGAAGATCAATACGGACTATATGAAAGAGCACTTCGCCGGCAAGACGCTAGGCATCATCTACGAGAGCAACGAAGGCGGCCGGTTGGGCTTGGAGCGGACCGAGGAGGGATTGGCCGACTCAGACATCAAGATCGTCTCCAAGCAGGCTTACGATTTCGTCAGTTTCGACCTCACTTCGCAGGTGCAGCGCCTGAAAGCCGACAACCCCGACTTCGTCTACGTGATAGGGAACCCGGGCTCTCTGGCCAGCGCCTTGAAGGTGGCGCGCGAGATCCTTAACTGGGACGTGCCCTTCATGACCAGCGCTGTCTCTGCCGTCGAGATGACGATTGAGCTCGCCGGGCCCGCCAACGCCGAAGGTTTGATCAGCGCCACAACAGGCCACATGATCTCTGAGACGGACGATCCGGGCGTGCAGCGCCACATCGAGCTGATGAAGCAGTTCGCGCCCGGCGTCGAGCCAGCCAGCCTGACGGAGTTCGGCATGACCACCGCTGAATTGGTCGTGCAGGCACTAATAAACGCCGGCCCGAACCTCACCCGCGAGAGCGTCGTCGACGGGGCGGAGCAGATCAACGGTTACTGCTGCATCGCTTGCCTTGCGCCGGTCAACCTCAGCCCGACCGACCACCGCCCCGACGAGTCAGAGTGGTTCGAGCAGGTGATCGACGGCAAGTGGGTGCGCCTCAGCGACACCCCCGTCAGCTACGAGTCGACGCCCAGCGACGTCATTGCCTGCAAGAACGCCGGGGAGCCCGTCTACGAGGACGAGTAGGGCGCGCAAAGCGCGTGGCGCAGCCATCGAGACCCTTGACGTGCGATTATTAGCGGCAAGGAGGCTAGGGTTCACGGGCCAGAGCGATTCTTCGCGATGGCCCTCTTATAAGCTTGTCGGGTCGTCTTTCCCTTCGGTGGCGTACTGAGCTTGAATGGCCTCGCGGATCATT
>DAOUEO010000233.1:0-6656 GCA_034430455.1 Dehalococcoidia bacterium
GAGATGACCGCCCAGGGCGAGCTGCCGCCGGGGATGCCCCTCCCCCACCTGCCCTGGCCGCAGATGCGTGATGCGCTGACCGGCCGCTCGCCCCGCCTCGAGCTGTCCCGCTGGGCCGGTGACGACGAGGGCGCGGGCGCCCTGCGGCTGCCCTTCGACCCCGCGGCGTCCTACGGCGGCCGCCTCCCCGACCTCGCCCGCGACCTGGCCGCGGCCTCCCGTCGCGGCGAGACGGCGGTGGTCGTGTCGCAGCAGGCGGCCCGCCTCGCCGAGGTGCTGGGCGAGCGGGACATCTTCGCCACTCCGTCGACCGCGGTCGACGGGCCGCTGCCGCCGGGCGCGCTGGCGATCGTGCAGGGGTCGCTGCCCCAGGGCTGGCGTCTGCGCCGCCGCGACGGCGCCCTCATCCTCCTCACGGACGCCGAGATATTCGGCTTCGTCAAGCAGCGGCGGCCCACCCGCGTGCCCACCGTCCGCCGCGAGGCCTTCCTGTCGGAGCTCGCCGTCGGCGACCTCGTGGTCCACGTCGAGCACGGCATCGGCCGCTTCGCCGGCCTCACCCGTCTGACGCCCGAGGGCCACGAGCGCGAGTACGTGGAGCTGCGCTACGCCGAGGGCGACCGCCTCTTCGTCCCCACCGACCAGCTCGACCGCGTGAGCCGCTACGTCGGCCCCACCGACAGGGCGCCGGCTCTCACCCGCCTGGGCAGCCAGCAGTGGCTGCGCGCGAAGGCCCGCGTGCGCCGCGCCGTCGCCGAGCTGGCGCGCGAGCTGCTGGAGCTGTACGCCTCCCGCCGGGTGCTGGCGGGCCATCCCTTCTCGCCCGACACCCCCTGGCAGCAGGAGCTTGAGGCCTCCTTCCCCTACGTCGAGACGCCGGACCAGATGGCCGTGATGTGGGAGGTGAAGGACGACATGGAGTCGCCGCGGCCGATGGACCGCCTGGTCTGCGGCGACGTCGGCTACGGCAAGACGGAGGTGGCGATCCGCGCCTCCTTCAAGGCGGTTATGGATGCCACGCAGGTCGCCATGCTCGTGCCGACTACCGTTCTCGCCCAGCAGCACTATCAGACCTTCCGCGAGCGGCTGGCCGGCTTCCCTGTCCGCGTCGAGATGCTGTCGCGCTTCCGCTCGCCGCCGGAGCAGCGAGAGGTCGTGGGCGACTTGGCGTCGGGCGCGGTGGACATCGTCATCGGCACCCACCGCCTGCTCCAGGCCGACGTCGCGTTCAAGAACCTGGGGCTCGTCATCATTGACGAGGAGCAGCGCTTCGGCGTCTCCCACAAGGAGCGCTTGAAGCAGATGCGGCAGGAGGTGGACGTGCTTACGCTCTCGGCGACGCCCATCCCCCGCACGCTGCACATGTCCCTCGCCGGCATCCGCGACATGTCGACGATGGAGACGCCGCCGGAGGAGCGCCTGCCGATCAAGACCCACGTCTTCGAGCACGACAGCCGCCTCATCCGCGAGGCCGTCCTGCGCGAGCTGGAGCGCGGCGGCCAGGTCTACTTTCTCCACAACCGCGTCCACAATATCGAAGTGGTGGCGCGCCGGCTCCGCGACCTCGTGCCGGAGGCGAAGATCGCCGTCGCCCACGGCCGGATGCCGGAGGAGCAACTGGCGGGGGTGATGCTCGACTTCGTGAAGGGAGCCGTCGACGTCCTGGTCTGCACCACGATCATCGAGTCGGGGCTGGACATCGCCAACGTCAACACGATCATCATCAACCAGGCGAACCGGCTGGGGCTGGCGCAGCTCTACCAGCTACGCGGGCGCGTCGGTCGCGGAGTCAGCCGCGCCTACGCTTACCTCCTCTACGACCGCGACCGCTCGCTGAGCGAGCCCGCCCAGAAGCGTCTCCAGACCATCTTCGAGGCGACGGAGCTGGGCGCGGGCTTCCAGATCGCTCTGCGCGACTTGGAGATAAGGGGAGCCGGCAATCTACTGGGAGCGGAGCAGAGCGGGCACATCGGCGCCGTCGGCTTCGATCTCTACTCGCGCCTGCTGGCCGACGCCGTGGAGCGTTTGAAGGCCCTCCAGCGCGGCGAGAAGCCGCCCCCGCCGTCCGAGATCGTGACGCCGTTGACCATCGACCTGCCCCTGACGGCGCACATCCCTGACGGCTACGTGGACGACCTCAACCTCCGTATCGCCCTCTACCAGCGCCTCGCCGCCGTGCGGACGGCGGAGGAGATCGAGGAGTTGGCCCGGGAGCTGAAAGACCGCTTCGGCCGCCTGCCGCCGTCGGTGCGTACCCTGCTCTACGTCGTGCGCCTGCGGACGCTGGCCCGCGAGGCGGGCGTCCAGTCGATACAGGCGGAGAACGGGGAGATCGTGTTGCGGATGGCGGCGGGCAGGCGTCTGCCCCAGGAGAGGATAAGGCGGGAGGCGCCGCCGGAGAGCTGGGTGGGCCCGACCTCGGTGCGCCTCAGCCGGGGCCGTCTCGGCGAGCGCTGGCAGGAGGCGCTGCTGGCGCTGGTGGAGCGGCTGGCGGCGGAAACGCTCGCGCGGCCGTCAGCGGGAGGCTAGCGCCTACCGTCGTTGACATCCATTCCCCGGCACGGGTAGAATGCGCCTTGTCCCCCCTTGCGCCTGAGGAGGAGCGAAATTGGAGAAGCTCTCCTTGGCCAGCCTGAATCCGGCCGCGATGCCGCAGCCGGGACGTATTCCTCTCCTGGCGGCGGTCTACGCGCTCGGGTTGGCCCTCTTCCTGGCTATCGAGCCGACGAAGTCGTGGCTGCTGCTTCTTGTGACGGTCCTGGTAGCTTTGGGCACCGACGGGATTGTGCGAACTCAGCCCGGGAGCGTCTTCCGCGATGCCATCGACACGGCGCCCCATCTCGTAGTGCCGGTGGTCGCCGCCCTCGCTTTTGGCTTCTTCCTGGAGGACATAGTAGAGGGCTACTGGTCATTGCTGGCGGCGGTGGTGGCGGGTGTCGTCATGGCCGGGGTCATCTATGCGGAGTATCTCTCCGCTGGCAGTGGAGGGGAGTCACAGCCGGCGGGCCGGTTCGGGCTCAACGTCGTTACCTATCTCAGCGCCTTCGCCCTGTATGCGGTGTTCTACGGCTTTGAGGTGGGGCTATTGCCGGCCGCCGTATGCGTTGGACTGGTCAGCGCGGTTTTGGGGGCGGAGATACTGCATGCGCCTGAGACGATGCAGGTTGGGATCGCTCGGGCCAGCCTGCGGGCGCTTGGTTTCGCCGTCGCGACCGGGCTGATCGTGGCGGAGGCGCGTTGGGCGCTCTACTTCACTCCTCTCGATGGCTTTCTGGCGGCGGTATTCCTCCTCCTCGTCTTCTACGTTGTCACCGGCCTTATGCAGCACTACTTGATGGGGCATCTCTCCCGATCGGTCATCGTCGAGTTCGCGATGGTGGCGTCGCTGGGAGTGATCATGGTCATCCTGGGGCACTCCTTCAGCGCGGCCTAGATTACCCATCCCCTTCCCGCCGACACAATCACCAGTCGTCACCCAAGAGTAGGCGCGGCCTGCAAGAAAGCGGACGATGCCAGCGGGAAGGGGAGCGGGGACGGCTTGTCGCGGCGGTTCTTCTCTGCTAGTATGGGCTAGGTCGGGGTGTAGCGCAGTCCGGTAGCGCACCTGAATGGGGTTCAGGAGGTCGTGGGTTCGAATCCCACCGCCCCGACCAGAATGAAATCAGGTGGTAGCTTTCGAAGCTGGAGAAAAGGCAGCGCGGCCCTTTTGGCGGATGCACGCCACCACCTAACGAGTTTATTCAGGAGGTTGGTCTGGTAAAGGCGACCTCCTGAATGCTATCTGGCCAGATCACACTGCGTCACACCTGCTCACAGCTTGTCTCGCGCCTGAACACCAGAGAAGCGCGATAAGGTGTCAGGCGATAGTAAGAGTTACTGCTTGCCCACCCTCATCCGCCCCTGCAGTTGACCTCGGTTGTCTCTCTGGCCTCGGTGGGTCGCTTGTGTGGTGGCCCTCTTCTTGTCGCAGTCCTCCAACGAGGACTAGCCCATTTCCACCTCAGGGGGGCAAACCCGGCGCCTCACCCACCGGGGTGACACGAACCGCTTTACGTCTCAAGCGGCCGAGAGATAGGCTGGCGATTGCTTATCAAGAGAGATGATGGACACCTCAGGCACACAGTCGCAGTGCGCCGCCTGGTACTACCTTGTGAGCGAACAGAGAACGAGCCTCAGAGACCACAGGAACCTCCTGCGCCTTCGAGGGCGAGGCCGCCTGCTGGCGTTGCTTGAGATGCCGGTCATTCTCACCGGACTGAACGTCGCGCCCGATGGACGCTTCGTTACCGAGACGCAGGATTGGGAGTCTTTCTGGGCACCAGCGCGTGAACTGGCCAACCGGCAGATCGATCACGCCCTAGAGAGGCTTCACGCCGCCTGGCAGGACTACATCCGGTCTAGCTTCGACCGATCGCTGCAGCGGGAGTACTGCTTCCGGTACTTCTCCCTGCTGGATCTCGTCTTGGCGACGTCCGTTGGTCGGCGGGATTCCCTCCCCTGGAAGCGGGCGCTACGGGCCGTCGTGGGCTTCGAGTGTTTCGGCATAAGGGCACCAGGCCTCGGCGCGGAGGCTCTGGCTGCGGGCACGATGACCCTTCGCAACCCCTGTTACCTCCTTGCCAAGCTCAGGTGGCCGGACGCCCTGGATGATACCCAGTTCCTTCCCCTTGTCAGCCCTCCGAACGGCAGGCCTGTCAGCCTCTACTACCACTACCGGCAGTACCGACTCTCAACGGATTCGCCTATGTCGCTTCTTCTGTACGTTGCGGCCGCTCCCACGCATCGCTTGACGAGTTTCGCACTCGTTGAGTGGTTGGCGCGGGGCGTCAGTTCAGGCGGGGATCCTCGCATCGGGCAGCGGGCGCGGCGTCTCTGGGAGAAGGTTCTCAGGCCGATCGTTCAGACTGCCCACACTGACCCAACAGCAGCGATGCCTATTGAGTTCGTTGACGTTGGCGCGGGCAGCGGTGCCCTGGTTGCTGCCCTCTGCCGCAGGCTCCTGGCCTGGGGCGTGGCAGAGGGATTCTCGCCTCGGCTTCGCGTACGGTTTGTGGACTTGTGCCTCGCCGACCCGGCGCGGTTCTTTCGCTCCCCCGGTCTGAGAGGTCGCATCGACAGTCTGATGTTCTTGGGCGACGACTATCGCCGTTGGCTGGCGCGACCCGGACCGCTGCCCGCATGCTCAGGCCTGCGAGTGGCATTGGTCTCGAAGCTTTTCAATAACCTGAGTCGTTTCTCGGTTTGCCATTGTCGCACAGATGTGCTATCATCAGCGTCGACTGGCACACCGTTCGTCGATGGGCGAAAACACCTGCCCTCTTTCTGTTTGGCGCCTGACGGTGTGGGTCCGGAGGCTCTCGTGATCTCCACTTCACGCCTTGACTTGGCTGAGGGCCGGACCTTTGCCCAAGCCTCACTCTCAGATTACTACCGCGCGCTCCAGTTTGCACTGGTCGACGACCGTGAGGAGGTGGTGTCGGAGGACGGAGCCTGGCTACCCTTGAGGGCCCTCGATCCTAGGTGCCTCATCGCCGCCGACGGGACGAGTATACTGGCGCGGCTCTTGGAGCACTGTGACTATCTTGTGATTGAGGACGCTGACCTGAGGCCGAAGGACCTCGTCAGACACCTGCGGACGTTCTCGCTCGGGGGACTGGCCGCCCTTGACATGACCAAAGCGCTGGGCCTCACCGGAAACCAGGCATTCCTGCTTTCGAACAGGGGTAGTGGGGAGCTGTCGCTGCCAGGAGAGCGAGTATGGTAGTCGTCATCAGAAAAGAACGCAGATCGGCGGTACTGACACCGTCCGGCCTCCCCTGTCTCTCGACGATACCGACCATCAACCTCACCGCCGGCTGTCTGCACGGCTGCGCCTACTGCTACATCCGCGGCTACAGCACGTTCCCCGGCGAGGGCCGAATCATCCTGTACGAGGACACGCTGGAGCGGCTTCGGCACGAACTCGCCCGGCGGCGCACGAGACCGCGTGCGGTCTACTTCAGCCCGTCCAGCGACCCCTTCCAGCCGGCGCCGGAGGTCATCGAACTCGCTCAGGCGGTGTTTGAGTTTCTGTTCAGTGAGGGGATCGGTGTCGCTTTTCTGACCAAGGGCCGCATCCCCGACGAGATAATGCGGCTTCTCGTCGAGCACGCCGATCTGGTGCGGGCCCAGGTAGGCATCACCACGCTGGACGACGCCGTCTCCCAGGCGTTCGAGCCCGCCGCCGCTGGCCCCGGGAGACGCTTGGCGCAGATGCAGACGCTGGTCGCCGCAGGCGTGCCGACGGAGGCTCGGCTTGACCCCGTACTACCAGGCCTGACAGACGATCCCCAGTCGGTAGAGCGACTCTTCGCCGCCCTGACCCGGATCGGCGTCAGGCGGGCGGCGGCGAGCGTGCTCTTCCTCAGACCGGCCATCGTGCAATCTCTTCGAAGGAACTTGCCCGACAAGGAGATGCTGGCGGGGCTCCTCAGCGCCTACCAGGGGAGCGAGCGTATAGGGCTCCGCGGCACCGGATCACACGTGCAGACGCTGCCGTCCGCGGTCAGACGCGAACTCTTCGCGCGGATACGGGAGATAGCGTCGGCGCACAGCATCGAGCTGAGTATCTGCGCCTGCAAGAACCCCGACCTGGCGAGCTGCTCCTGCAATATCGC
>DAOUEO010000234.1:0-1665 GCA_034430455.1 Dehalococcoidia bacterium
CTCGGCGTAGAATAAGCGATGCTTCGACGGCCCCCGAAATCGCACCTGAGGGAGAGATCGTGCGCGTCCGCAAAGCCGTAATCCTCGCCGCCGGTCATGGAACCCGGCTCCTGCCCGCCACCAAGGCCCAGCCCAAGGAGATGTTCCCCCTCGTCGACCGGCCGATCATCCAGTACGTCGTCGAGGAGGCCGTCGCCTCCGGCCTCGACCAGATCGTCATGGTAACCTCCGCCGGCAAGCGCGCCGTCGAGGACTACTTCGACCGCGCGCCCGCCCTCGAGCGCGTCCTCGCCGAGAAGGGCCACGACCAGTTGCTGGAGGAGATCGTCCGCGTGACCGAGATGGCGGATATCGTCTTCGTGCGCCAGAAGGAGCAGAAAGGGATCGGCCACGCCGTCCTCACCACCCGCAGCGTCGTCGGGGACGAGCCGTTCGTCCTCTACTTTCCCGACGACATCATCGTCGGCGACGTCCCGGCGACCCGCCAGCTCATCGACGTCTACGAGCGGCATCAGGGCAGCGTCCTCGCCGTGGAGGAGGTCCCCCACGAGGAGACCGCCAGCTACGGCGTCATCGACGCCGAGCCCCTGGACGACCGCGTCCTCCGCGTCCGCGCCCTCGTCGAGAAGCCCAAGCCCAGCGATGCGCCCTCCGACCTGGCGATCGTGGGGCGCTACGTCCTCACCCCCGACGTCTTCGCCGCCCTCGACGAGACGAAGCCGGGCGCCGGCGGCGAGATCCAGATCACCGACGGCCTGGCCATCCTCCTGAAGCGCCAGCCGATCTTCGCCTACCGCTTCCAGGGCCGGCGCTACGACACCGGACGGCCCCTCGGCCTGCTCCAGGCGTCGCTGGAGATCGCCCTGCGCCGTCCCGACACCGGCCCGCCGCTCCGTCGCTACCTCCAGGCCCTCGACCTGGGTGAGGGCTAGCCCTGGGGCGCTCGGCGGCGGATCTAGATACGGTCTACTCCTAACATAAGCTAAAATAAGGAGGCCATTTTGACTCCCAGCAAGGACAGCACCCACGAGTGGGCCCTCATCCTCGGCTCCTCCAGCGGCATGGGCGCCGCCACCGCCATCGAGCTCGCCCGCAGCGGCATGAACGTCTTCGGCGTCCACCTCGACCTGCGCTCCACCCTCCCCAGCGCCGAGCGCGTCGTCGCCGACGTCAAGGCCCTGGGGCGCGACGCCGTCTTCTTCAACACCAACGCCGCCGACCCCGCCAAGCGCGCCGCCGTCGTCGAATCCATCCGCGACCGCCTCGCCAACGACGGCCCCGACGCCTACGTCCGCGTCCTCCTCCACTCCCTCGCCTTCGGCACCCTCCTCCCCTTCATCGCCGACAACCCCAAGGAGCGGCTGAGCCAGCGCCAGCTCGAGATGACCCTCGACGTGATGGCCAACACCCTCGTCTACTGGACGCAGGACCTCATGGCGGCGGGCCTCCTGCGCCGGGGGAGCCGCATCTTCGCCATGACCAGCTCCGGCGCCACCCGCGTCATCCCCAACTACGGCCCCGTCTCCACTGCCAAGGCGGCGCTGGAGTCGCACGTGCGGCAGCTCGCCGTCGAGCTGGCCCCGCGCGGCATCGCCGTCAACGCCGTGCGCGCCGGCGTGACCGACACCCCCGCCCTGCGCAAGATACCGGGCGGCATGAAGCTGT
>DAOUEO010000235.1:0-1556 GCA_034430455.1 Dehalococcoidia bacterium
CGGCGATGTCGCCGGCGGGGTCGCGGTAGGCGGTGAGGACGGGGCTGACGTTGAGGCGGCAGGCGCGGAGCAGGAGGAGGCGGTCCTCCTTGGGGCGGCTCAGGGTGCGCTCGTGGGGACGGATTATCCCCTCGTCCCAGCTGTGGAGGCGCACGCGCGCGAACAGCCCCCGGCGGGTCACCCGCTGTCCCAGGTGGACGAACTCCTGGTCGTAGACGTAGAGCGTGGGGGATTTCTCGCGCACCAGGACGCCGCTCCCGGTCCACTCGCGCAGGGCGGCGGCGGCGCGGGTATAGCGGTTGTCGGTGGGGGTGTCGGCGGCGCTCGTCTCGCCGTACTCCAGCCGGACGATGTTGAAGGGGCTGCGCTGGTAGAGCGCCCGCTGCTCGTCGGGGGAGATGATGTCGAAGGGAGGGCAGAGGACGGCGGCGATGTCGGCATCGCTGGGAAAGCGGAGGCCGGAGAAGGGTCGGACGTCTGCCACTTGGGGTCGCGCTCCTCGGATTAGATGAGCCGGTTGCACACGGTGGAGACGCGCGCATTGACGGCGGGCAGGGCGATGTCTAGAATAAGCCAGGTCTCCTCTTAGCATACCTTTGGAGTGTTCGATGGTCCACTGTACCTTTTGTGAGATTGTGGCGAAGAAAGAGCCGGCGGAGATCCTCTACGAGGACGAAGATGTGGTGGTGTTCCGGAACCGGCTGCGTTGGGCGCCGGTGATGCTGCTGGTGGTGCCGCGGAAACATGTGAGCCAGTTGGACCTGTGGCAGGGCGTGGGGCGTGTCGGCGAGGTGGCGATCAAGATGGGTCAGACGCACTGTCCGAACGGGTTTCGTCTCCTCTCCAACTTCGGCCGCGACGCGATGCAGAGCCAGGATCACGGCCACGTGCATGTGATTGGGGGCACTTGGCTGGGGGAGTTCGTGTAGAGAGGGCCATCCCTCGGCATGTCACGTAGGCCGGGCCTGACCGCCGGAAGGCAGGTCGCCCGATGGGGCGCTGTGCGCCTTGGGCGGCGTCGGCGTGGTGGCCGCAACATGAGCGTTTTTCTTCCCACCCTCCCGCCCTAGGGAAGTAAATGGAGAATCAGGGGGACACCCCCCGCCTGCGGCGGGCAGGCCTGCGCAACCCCCGCCAGAGGGGGGATCTCCCCCTCTGGACTCCCCCTCTGGACTCCCCCTCACGGCCAGAGTGCAGAGTCGCGGACGCGTTCTGCGGGATGAGAGCAGGAAGGTGTCAGGCGGTCTCGCCGAGGGCCGACGTCTGGGCCGTCAGCAGTTCGCGGATGCCCTGCGCCGCCAGGCCGAGGATCGGGTCCATGGTCGCTCTCGCGAAGGGATGGCTCTCTGCTGAGCCCTGCACCTCGACGAACTCTCCTCCCGCGGTCATGACGACGTTGAAGTCGATCTCGGCGCGGGAGTCCTCCTCGTAGGTGAGGTCGAGGAGGGGGACGCCGTCGACGACGCCGGCGCTTACCGCGGCGAGGTCGTCGGTGAGCGGCATGGTGGACAGGCTGTCGCCGGCGAGCAGCTTGGCGAAGGCCTGGCGCAGGGCGA
>DAOUEO010000236.1:0-3562 GCA_034430455.1 Dehalococcoidia bacterium
TGGGGAGGTCCTTGCTTACCAGTTGCTCCTGGAGGTTTATCGTGTCGGTCGAGACGACGACGCGGGCGCTGTTGCGGAGGGCATACCCCGCGGCGGGCGCCAGATAGGCCAGCGACTTGCCCGTGCCCGTGCCCGCCTCCACCACCAGATGCCCACCGTCGTTGAGCGTCTCCGCCACCGTGCGGGCCATCGCCGACTGCTCCGGGCGTCTCTCGAACCCGGGGAAGAGCTCCGGCCGTTGCTCCGGCCTCTCCAGGACGGCCTCCACCTCTTCGAGCGCAAGCGGAAGGGGCGGCGTCCTCGCCGTCAGCGGCGGGCCGACGTCGGGCGGCGGCGTCAGCCCTCCCGGCGGCGCGGCGGGGGAAAGGGCGGGCGCCTCCTCCAGTATCTCCGCGAACAGGCGGTCAAGGGGCCAGCCGGAGGCCGCCGCCAGCCGGTGGATCTCGTCCAGAATCTGGACCGACAGCTCCGCCAGGCGCGAGCGGAGGCGGAGGAACACCTCGCGCGCCGCCTGGGCGTCGGCGAGAGCGCGGTGCCGCTGGGGGAAGCTCACGCCGAGATGGTCGGTGAGGGAGCGCAGCGAGTAGTCGCTGAGGCCCGTCAGCAGGAGCCCCGCCAGGTCGTAGGTATCGAACGGCGGGCCCGCGGGCTCGACCCCCTGGGCGGCGAGAAAGCCGAGGTCGAAGGCGATGTTTTGGCCGACGACGGGCAGGTCGCCCAGGAAGTCGCGCAGGCGGGAGGCGACCTCCGCGAAGAGAGGCGCCCCCTGCAGGTCCCGCGGGCTGATGCCGGTAAGACGCTGTATCTGGTAGGGCAGCTCGCCGCGGGGCCGCACGAAGGTGTGAAAGCTCTCCCCCTCCGAGTCGAGGGTGAACTTCACCGCCCCGATCTCGATGATCTCACAGCTCTCGGGTCTGAGGCCGGTCGTCTCCAGGTCCAGGGCCACGTACGTGGGGGTCATGGGATGATCACTATTCCAGCCCGCCCGGAACGAGGCGAGGTCAAGGGCTAGCCGCCCGCCGCCGAAGCGGAATCAAGAGTGAAGCGCTCCAGCTTCCCGCTGAGGAGGCCGTGCGCCGCGTAGAAGCGGCCGGCCTTCAGCTCACGCAGCAGATCCTCCTCCGTCTCCAGCCGCTTCTCGAAGACGGTGGTGTAGATGCCGATCCCCTGGTCGGAGTGGGCGTCGCTGCCGCCGATGCCCGGCTTCCCCAGCGCCTGCGCCACCTCGAGGGCGAAGAGGTTCTCGCGCTCGCTGTTGGCGCCGTTGAGCACCTCTACCGCGTCCACCAGCTCGAACACGGGCAGCCGCGCCGCCTGCTGCGGCGTGAGGTCGAACGGCTCCCACTCTTCGCTGTCCCAGCGCACCCGGTGGAAGTAATGACGGAAGGGATGAGCGGCGATCATATATCCTCCCGCCTCCCGCACCACCCTTCGCAGCTCCTCGGCGCGCTGGATCCCGGGCACGTACCTGTCGAGGCCGATGACCAGGATGTGCCCCAGATCCGTCGATACCTCCATCCCGTTGGCGACGAACAGGGAGTGGGCCTGGCGAAAGCGTGCGATCTCGCGGGGGTCCCACAGCCGGTCGTGCTCCGTTATCACGACGCCGTCCACCCCGACGCGCCGCGCCTTTCTCGCCAGCTCGACCGGCCTCAGGCTGCTGTCGCTGGCGCCGCGGGTGGTATGCACGTGCATGTCGATTATGCTGGGCGACATGACAAGAAGAGCCTCTCGCTGCCAAGGGAACAGTCTACTCTAGCATACCACTGTCGGGGTGGGTCAATCCGAGCCGAGTTGGGCCAGGAAGGGGGTGAGCCAGCCGAAGAGAGCCAGGAAACAAACGGCGTGGAGAACGACGATACGGCGCGCCCGCCGCAGGAGCGCGAGCGGCGGCAGGAAGATAACGACGGCGAACAGGAGGACGATCAGCGTGAAGACCAGGTTCTCGCTGCCCAGCCCACCCCGCGACGTCCGCTCGTCCACCGCTATGAGGAGCATGCCCAGCACGATGCCCAGCGCCGTCCAGAGGAGGAAGGCGGCGTTGGCGGCGGGCACGGATATGATCAGCGGCGACGTCCCCTTCGGCAGCGCCCGCGCGATGAAATCCGACGACTCCCGCGACCGCACCATCCACACAGCGAGCACGGGCGTCGAGATGAGCGCCAGGACGAAGCCGCTGATGAAGCCCGCGAATACCTCCGCCACCGGCGTCAGGCCTCCTCTCGCCAGGCAGTGGCGGCCTCGCGGCCCAGGGCGCCGGCGTGGAACGGCTCCAGGCCGGCCTCCGACAGAGACTCCTCCCGGAAGGACGGCGCCTCGTCTCCCTCGGGCAGGAGAAAGAAGAGAGCGGGGCCGCTCCCCGCGAGATGAGGTCGATCCAGGCCCGCCTCGCGGCAGCGCTCGATTGCCGCGGCGGCCTCCGGCACGGCGTCGGCGAGCACCCCCTCGAAGACGTTGAAGACGTCGTCGTCGGAGAGCGACCCTCCGGCGGCCAGCTTGCCGGCCAGACGGCGCGTGCGCTCGCCCCCCGTGTAGTGCTGGGGCGTCAGCCGCCGGTACATCTCCGCCGTCTTCCCGGAGAGCGAGACGGGCGGCACGACGACGAGCAGTCGCCGAGATTGAGCGTCGGGCAGGGGTGCGACGTCGTTCCCGCGGCCGCTGGCCTGGGCCGTGCCCCCGTAGAGGAAGAACGGCACGTCAGCGCCCAGCCTCGACCCAACCACCGACAGCTCCTCCAGCGACCGGCCCAGCCCCCAGAGGACGTTCAGCCCTCTCAGGACGGCGGCGGCGTCGCTGCTGCCTCCGCCCAGGCCAGCGGCCGCGGGAACCACCTTCTCCAGCTCGATCAACGCCCCGGGAGCCTTCCCGCCGACCTCTTGCCGCAGCGCCATCGCCGCCCGAAAGGCGAGGTTCCGTTCCGGCGGCTCCTCCGCCAGATCGCCCGATCGACCCGACACCCGCAGCCGTACCTCGTCGCTCGGCGACAACGCGACCCTGTCGCCGACGTCGAGCGTCTGGAGAATCGTCGCGACCTCGTGGTAGCCGTCCTCGCGGCGGCCCAGGACCTCCAGCGTCCAGTTCACCTTAGCGGGCGCGAGCAGGTGCAGCCTCACCGGCGCTCCTCCCCCTCTTCCTTCCCCGGAGGCACCCCCGCGAATGCGCGGTACAACAACGCCCACTCCTCCAGGCCCAGCGCCTGCGCCCGCAGTCGCGGGTCGACGCCCGCGCCGGTCATCAGCGACGCCACGGTCTCCGGGTCGAGGGCCAGGGCGTGGCTGAGAGCGTTTCGGAGCTGCTTCCGGGGGGCGCTGAAGCCCGCCCGCAAGAAGCGAAAGAAGCGTTCCCGGTCGTCGATCGCCACCGCCGGCGTCTCCCGCACGTCGATCCGCAGCACCGCCGAATGGACCTTCGGCGGGGGGTAGAAGGCGGAGGGCGGGACGGTGAACAGCAGCCTGGGCGACGCGTAGAGCTGCACGCTCAGCCCCAGCAGGCTCTGGCGGCCGGGCCCCGCCGCGATGCTCTCCGCCACCTCCTTCTGCACCATGACGACCAGCCGCGAGGG
>DAOUEO010000237.1:0-1672 GCA_034430455.1 Dehalococcoidia bacterium
CTCTCCGAGGAGGAGGCCGCCGCCGTCATGGACGAGATCATGTCCGGCGAGGCCACCCCCGCCCAGTTCGGCGCCTTCGTCACCGCCCTCCGCCTCAAGGGCGAGACCGTCGACGAAATAACCGGCATGGCCCGCGTCATGCGCCGGAAAGCCCTCCGCGTCGCCGTCGCCGGCCCCCTCCTCGACACCTGCGGCACCGGCGGCGACCATCAGGGCACCTTCAACGTCTCCACCGCCGCCGCCTTCGTCTGCGCCGGTGCCGGCCTGCGCGTCGCCAAGCACGGCAACCGCGCCATGACCAGCCGTTGCGGCTCAGCCGACGTCCTCGAGGCCCTGGGCGCCCGCATCGACCTGACGCCGGAGCAGGTGGTGGAATGCCTGGAGCGGACGGGCATCGGCTTCATGTTCGCCCCCGCCTTCCATCCCGCGATGAAGTTCGCCGCCGGCCCGCGGCGCGAGATCGGCGTCCGCACCGTCTTCAACATCCTGGGCCCGCTCACCAACCCGGCGGGAGCGACGGCGCAGGTCCTGGGCGTCGCCGAGCCCGGCCTCGCCGAGAAGATGGCGCAGGTGCTGGGACGCTTGGGCTGCGGGCATGCCCTCGTCGTGCACGGCGAGGACGGCTTCGACGAGGTGAGCATCAGCGCCTCGACGCTGGTCTGGGAGTTGGCTGGGGGCGACGTGCGGCGCTACAAGCTGAACCCGTCCGATGCCGGTCTGGCGCCCGCCGACGCCTCCGCCGTGCGGGGCGGCTCGCCGGAAGAGAACGCCGCCGCCCTCAGGCGCGTCCTGTCGGGGGAGCGAGGGCCCCTGCGCGACTTCACGCTCCTGAACGCCGCCGCCGGGCTCGTCGCCGGCGACATGGCGGCCTCTATGCCCGAAGGGATAGTGCTGGCAGCCGCCGCCGTCGACGGTGGTGCCGCCGGCAAGGCGCTGGAGCGCTTTGTCAGCGTCAGCAGCGAGTTCGCCTAGAGGGGGAGTGCAGAGGGGCGAAGCCCCTTTGCCGGGGTTCAAGGGGTGTCCCCTTGATTTCCCAAAACACCCCTGGGGCGGGCGGGCCTGCCTGCCGGTAGGCAGGTGGGGAAGAACCCCGCAGCTTCTGAGCGCAAGAAACAAGAAAAGGTATGACTGAAGAAACCATCCTCGACCGCATCGTCGCCGTCAAGAAAGAGGGCCGGCCCCATCACCGGCAGAAGGAGCCCATGGACTTCCTCCAGCGGCGCATCGCCCGACTGGTCGAGCAGAAAGAGGGGCGCGGCGAGCAGTGGAGCCTCAAGCGGGCCATCCTCGAGGGCCCCCGAGGGCCCCTGAGCGGCGGCAAGCGGCTCCAGATCATCGCCGAGGTCAAGAAGGCGTCTCCCTCCAAGGGACGCATAATCGGCGACCTCGAGCGCGACGGCCTGCCCCGCGCCTACGTCCACAGCGGCGCCGCCGCCATCTCCGTGCTGACCGAGGAGAAGCACTTCCTGGGCGACATCAAGCACCTCCTGGAGACGCGCAACATGCTCGACGGCTACTATCCGGGCGGCCGGCCGTCGCACCTGCGCAAGGACTTCCTCTTCGACCCCTACCAGATCTGGGAGTCGCGCGCGTTCGGCGCCGACGCTGTCCTCCTCATCGTCGCCGTCCTCTCCGACGACCAGATGCGCGAGCTGATGGCCCTGGCGCGGGA
>DAOUEO010000238.1:0-2972 GCA_034430455.1 Dehalococcoidia bacterium
CATGCGCATAGGCATAAAGGCAGCCCTGGGTGATGGCTGGGGCGGCTCCATGATTGCGACCGATCTCAGCGACGTGCTCTTCGGCACACCCAAGCCGATCCGCGCCCGACTCAACCTGGGCATCCTCAAGAAGGACGAAGTGAACATCATCGTTCACGGCCACGAGCCAACGCTATCGGAGATGATCGTCGTTGCCGCGCGCGACCCCGGCCTGCTCAAGCTGGCAAAGGAGAAGGGCGCCAGCGGGATCAACCTCGGCGGCATGTGCTGCACGGCGAACGAGATCCTCATGCGGCACGGCATCGCCGTCGCCGGCGACTTCCTCCAGCAGGAGCTGGCCGTCATCACCGGCGCCGTGGACGCGATGGTAGTGGACGTGCAGTGCATCATGCCAGCGCTGGGCAGTTTGGCCAACTGTTTCCACACCAAGCTCGTGACGACCTCCGTGAAGGCCCACTTCCCGGCCAACGGTGCCGTCGAACACATCCAGTTCGACGAACATCACGCCCTGGAGGGCGCCAAGAGGATCGTGCGCACGGCAGTCGAAAACTTCCCCAACCGCAACCAGGACTCAGTGGTGATCCCGAGCGAGAAGGAAACATCCAACCTCATCGCCGGCTTCACACCCGAGAACACATACCACTTCCTCGGCGGGCGCTACCGCGCGACCTATCGCCCCCTGAACAACGCCATCATCGAGGGGCGGATTCGCGGCCTCGCCGGCGTCGTCGGCTGCTGCAACCCCAACATAAAGCACAACCTCGGCCATATTGAGATGGTCAAGGAATTGGTGAAGCACGACGTGCTCGTGGTACAGACGGGCTGTTCCGCCATCGCCTGCGCCAAGGCCGGCCTGCTGGCGCCCGAGGGGGCCGAGGCGTATGCGGGAAAGGGCCTGCGCGAGGTGTGCGCCGCCGTCGGCATCCCGCCGGTGCTCCACCTCGGCTCCTGCGTCGACAACAGCCGGATACTGGTCGCCCTCTGCAACGTGGTGAACGAGGGCGGCGTCGGCGAGTCAATCGACGAGATCCCGGTAGCCGGCGCCGCGCCTGAGTGGATGAGCGAAAAGGCCATATCCATCGGCTTCTACGTGGCGGCATCCGGAGTCTTCACCGTCTTCGGGACCCCCATGCCGGTGATGGGGTCAGAAAACCTTGCCCAATACATCACCAGCGGCATGGAGGAAGGCTATGGGGCAGCGTTCGCCTTCGAGCCGGACCCGATCAAGGGGGCTCACTTGATGATTGATCACATCAACAAGAAGCGCGCCGCCCTGAAGCTGCAGCCTATGTTGTACGAGGCGGAGGCGGCGCCGGAGCTCGCCGCTGCGCGGTAGTGCTCGTGTGTGAGCAGGAAGTAGGTGTCCAGGCATGAGAGGCATGATCGTTGTCGACGTGGATAAGTGTAACGCGTGTAAATCGTGCGAGATCGCCTGCGCCATCGAGCACTCGGTCTCCAAAGACCTGTACCAGGCGATCCATGAGGACCCGGCGCCGCAGGCGCGTGTGAGCGTTCAGAAGGGGGTCAGCTTCTCGATCCCGCTCCAGTGCCGGCAGTGTGCCAATGCGCCCTGCATCGCCCTCTGCCCGACGGACGCGCTGTATCGGGCGGACCAGGACAGCCCCGTCCTTCTCGACGAGGAGAAGTGCATCGGCTGCAACTGGTGTGTCCTGGCCTGTCCTTTTGGGGTGATCCGCCTGGACGAGGGGCGGCGGATCGTCATCAAGTGCGACCAGTGTTTCGAGCGCGTGCAGCGGGGTGAACTCCCTGCCTGCGTTTCGGCATGCCCGACGGGGGCTCTGACGTTCAAGGTGCTGGAGGACGTCTCGAAAGAGAGGCGCAACGCCTACCTGGTCGAGATCGCGCAGTGCTTGAGCGGAGGTGCTGTATGACTGACGTGGCGGGCGAAAACCCCCAAGTCGGCACGATAACAGTCAAGAAGCCGAGCGCGCGGGTGCCGCAGGTCAACTGTCGTGTCTGCGGCATGCCCTTCGCCACCGAGAAGCAGGTCCGGCGGGTGCATGAGAAGCTGCACTTCTCGGAGCAATTGGCGGCCACCTGTCCCCGCTGCCGTGGGGCTGAGTTTCGGGGCGTCATGGAGAAGGTTCTGAGTTCTCAGGAATAGAGCAACGAAGAGGAGCTGGAAAAGATGTCCAAGATAATTGCAAGCGCGGCGACTCGAGGGGCCCACGAGCTTGTGCGTCAGGCGGAGGAGTTCTTCGCCAAGGCGCGCGAGGAGAAGGGTGAGGACACCAAGGTCGGGTTTCCCGACACTGCGTTCTTTCTACCCATGGCCAATGCCCTGCTGGGCGCTGAAGTGAAGACAGTCGGCGAGATGAAGCCGATCCTGGACCATACCCGCGACCTGCTGGGCGAGGTTCCCAGCGAAGGGACCTGGCTTCCCTATCTGGGGACGACACTCGATGCCGGCGTCGCCACACTGCTGGCCGAGGAGATCATCGTCGCCCTCCGCTATCTCTACGAACAGGAGCCGCAGCCGGACTGCAACGGCTTCTTCACGGATACGGTCCTGCGGGGCCTGGGCATCCAGTTGGTCGACGGCCGCATGCCGGGCTTCGCGGCTATACTCGGCGCTGCGCCGGACACCGAGACGGCCGTCAACGTCGTCCGGGAGCTGCAAAAGCGCAGCATCCTGACCTTCGTTGGCTCTTCCTCCAACGGGGCCAGCATCATCGACCAGTTGATGGAAGCGGGCGTGGAGATGGGCTGGGACACCTACATCGTTCCCTACGGCCGCGACACGATCACCGGCATCTTCCCATTGAACTGGGCCATCCGCGCCGCGATGACCTTTGGCGGAGTCAAGCCGGGCCGGGGCACCGACTGCCTACTCTATTGCAAGGAGCGCGTCTTCGCCTTCGGCATGACCCTGGGCGAGGTGGACGACATCAAGTACGCCACCGGCGCCGGGGCGATCAACATGGGCTTCCCCATCATCGCCGACACTGATA
>DAOUEO010000239.1:0-12311 GCA_034430455.1 Dehalococcoidia bacterium
GCAAAGCCGAGACGATTCCGTCTTTGTCCGTCGTCCAGACGCTGCCATCCAGACGGACGAAAGACGCACCCGCGCTCTCTTCGCCCCCGAAGCCAAGTGAGCCGTCGAGCAGGCCATCGACGAACCACTTGAATCCGACCGGGGCCTCGTAGAGCTTGCGGCCAAGCTTCGCGGTGACACGATCGATCATCTGGCTGCTCACCACCGTCTTGCCTACAGCCGCCCCCTTGCGCCATTTCGGCCGGTGTTGGAAAAGATAAAAAACAGCAACGGAAAGGTAATGATTGGGCGGTAGCAATCCCGCGCTTCGGGTGACGATTCCGTGCCGGTCATGGTCGGTGTCACAAGCGAAGGCGATATCGAAGCGATCCTTCAGTCCGATCAAGCTCTCCATCGCATAAGGTGAGGACGGGTCCATGCGGATCTGGCCATCCCAATCCACAGTCATAAAACGGAAGGTCGGGTCGACGGCCTCGTTCACGACCGTGAGGTTCAACCCGTAGCGCTCGGCAATCGACCCCCAGTAGTGGACCCCTGCGCCGCCGAGGGGATCAACCCCCAGGTTGATCTTCGCGCCGCGAATGGCGTCTATGTCGATCACATTGGCGAGATCAGTAATGTAAGCATTGAGATAGTCGTGCCGGTGCGTCGTGGGGGCGCCACGAGCTTTCTCGAAAGGAATCCTTTTCAAACCCAGAAGGCCATTCTCGAGAAACTCGTTTGCCTTCGCCTCGATCCAGGCGGTGGCGGCGGATTCCGCCGGCCCGCCGTTTGGGGGATTGTATTTGAACCCGCCGTCATGTGGCGGATTGTGTGACGGCGTGATGACGATGCCGTCGGCGAGTCCTGCCTTGCGCCCGCGGTTGTACGTGAGAATCGCGTGGGAAACGGCAGGGGTTGGGGTATATTCATCACCCTGCGCGATCATGACCTCCACCCTGTTTGCCGCCAGCACCTCAAGCGCGCTGGCAAGAGCCGGCACGGAAAGGGCATGCGTGTCCATGCCGAGAAACAGCGGGCCATCGATCTTCTTCTGCTCCCGGTACAGGCAAATGGCCTGACTGATGGCGAGGATATGCCACTCATTAAAAGCCTTTTCAAAGGCTGAACCCCGATGCCCTGAGGTGCCGAATGCAACCCTTTGCGCCGGAACCAAAGGGTCAGGCGCCTCCGTATAGTAGGCCGTGACGAGTCTGGGTACGTTCACCAGCATCGATGCTTCGGCCGGCTTTCCTGCACAAGGACTTACTTTCATGACTCTCTCGTCAAATGCCGTGGTGACCTTTGCGCCAAGGTCTCCATCAGCTTGTCAAACGGCTTGTTGAGTTTCTCGACGCCTTCGTCCTCAAGCTGCTGCGTAATGGTTGGCCTGCCCCCGAAAACGGGCCCACCCTCTATGTTACTCGTACAGGTACCGTCTGGTGTGAGAGAGCCGTGCTCCCTGCCCATGGCAGCGCTGCCTCCGGCGCCGGTGGTGGCCGGTACCCCAGCGCACTGTGCGGCCGGACAAGCATTGTAGTGCCGCCGCCAGCGCTCGACAAGCACCTGCGCCTCAAGAAGCGTGTCGAACAGCTCCCCGTTCACAAGCTCTTCCCTGAGCTTGCCATTGCCTCTCCAGCAGCGCTTCCTGCTTATCGTATACACCGGCGATCCGCCTGTACCGCCTCTGCACGCTCCGTGTCGCATTGAGGTCAGCCATGAACGCCCTCTCTCCGTGTCCTCAAACCTGCAGTAGGTCGCGTTCGGCGCGCTTTAGCAGGACCGCGTTCGTCGCCAGCCACTCGAAGACGCCCGTGCGCGAAAGGACGCTGACCTGGATCATCATGCCGGCCAGCAGGAAGATGACGTTGAAGTCGATGGAAGAGAACGCGGCCGCCTGGTCGAAGCCGTCGAGCTTGACGACGATCATCGCCACGGCCCCGGCAAGCGCGGCCGCAGTCCGGTTCACGCGCTCCGACGCGATGGCTAGGTAGGTCAGCCCCAGAATCGTCGCCGCGACAGCCGTGTCGGGCAAGAGGCGTTCCTTTCGGTCTTTGGGAGAGATTACTGGGCGCCAAAAGGGCTCCCGCGAATAATAGCACTTTCATTCGCGCAGCCGGAGATGCCACAGACCGCAGTCCGCCTTCCGAGTCGCTGAGGCCGCAGATTCGACTGGGCAGATTATCGGATATGCGGATCTACCTACGGATTCAGCAATGCGCGCTCAGGTTCAGCAGAAGACGCTTGTCCCCTGGCACCGAGGCGCTCGCCGAACACTCGATAGGCCAGAAGTTTGACCGCGTCCTGAAGCGGGAACATGACCAGGCAGTAGCCCCAGACGAGAGCGACGTACTTCAGGGGGAGCGGCGTCATCAGGAATCCGAACGCGGCAATGAGAGTGGCCAGGATCTGCGTTCCCACCACCGCGGCCAGCAGGACCGGCGCCGGCTTCACCGACCAGAACGGTCCACGCGTTCGCGCCACGAAGAGCGTCAGGTGCCCTCCTACGGAGAGGTTTAGGTATACCAGGGTCTGAATCTGATCCCGGCTGAGATTGAAGACACCTTCGCCCAGGGAGAAGATGCCAAAGGATCGTATCAGCGCAAACACGCCCAGCGTCGTGGCGACGCCCAACACTAGCCGCATGTTCCAGGCTTCTGGCCGGTTGGAGTAATGAACGTTGTCATAGGCGATGGACAGAATGGCGCCATCGTTGAGTATCGCCAGTAGGACTATCATGATGGCCGTCACTGGGTAGACGTTGAAGAACACGATGGCCAACGTTAAGAACCCGAGCAGGGCGACGGTCTCAGCAATTCGGTAGATGGCATAATTGGTCATGCGCTGAAACGTCTTGCGGCTCTCTTTGATGGCGTCAATGATCACCGAGAGGCCGGGGAGCAGCAACACGATATCGGCCGCTGCCCGGGCAGCATCGGTAGCGCCAGAGACGGCAATGCCGGCATCGGCTCTTTTCAGCGCCGGTGCGTCGTTCACGCCGTCCCCGGTCATGCCCACGATGTGGCCCCGCCCTTGCAGCACCTCCACGATGTGATACTTGTGCTCGGGGAAGACCTGGGCAAAACCGTCAGCCTGCTCGACGGCGTCGGCCAGCTGACCGGTTGGATCTCCGCCCTCAGCCAGGAGGCTGGCATCCAGTATGTTTGTCCCCATGTCCAACTGCTGAGCGATTTCCTTGGCGATAGCAATCTGGTCACCGGTGACCATCTTTACTTCCACGCCCATCTGTTCCGCGGTCTCAACGGTGACCTTGGAATCTTCCCGCAGTGGGTCAGAGAGAGGTATCACGCCGAGAAACTGCCATTGGCCTTGTTCGCCGGCGCGGGCCACGCCCAGGGAACGAAAGCCCCGGGCCGCGAATTCATTCACGGCCTTGTCAACTTGGGCTTGAATCTTGCCTGCGTTGGCGTCCAACGCCAGGATCACCTGAGGCGCACCCTTGGTGACCTTGAATTCGTGCCCCTCCCTTCCTTTCACCAAGGCTTCGGTGCGCTTATGGACGGGATCGAAGGGCTGGAAGTGGATCACTTGATACGACTTTAGCTCCTTGTCGTCCGTCACGCCGCTGAGCACGGCCAGGTCAATGGGGTCCTGATCCTCGGCTCGAGAAGCCAGCGCTGCACTGAGGATCATCTGCTCCGGGCTAGTGTCCCCTGCGGTGAAAGGGTCTCCCATGGTCAACTTGTTTTGGGTGAGCGTGCCAGTCTTGTCAGAACAAAGCACATCAATACCCGCCAACTCCTCTACCGCGGCCAGGCGGGTGACAATTGCCTCCTTTCGGGCCAGCACCCGCGCCCCCAACGCCATGGTCACCGATAGCACCGCCGGCATGGCCACGGGAACGGCAGCGATGGTTAGAACCAGCACGAACTGGAGCACGGTGTGCGGCTTGTCACCGCGGAAAAGGGCCACCGCCAGGATCACAATGGCCAGGGCCACGGCGATGACGATAAGGTAATCGGCGATCCTGATGACAGCACGCTGGAAATGGCTGCGGGCTTGGGCCGTCTCGACCAGCTCGGCGGTCTTGCCGTAATACGTGCCTTTGCCAGTACCATAGACCAGCCCATCAATTTCTCCCTGTCTGATGATGGACCCGGAGTATACGGCGTCGCCCGACTTGTGCTCTACTGGCAGGGACTCACCAGTCAGGGCCGACTGGTCCACCTCCACCGGATCTCCCTCCAGCAAGCGGGCGTCTGCTGGCACGATCTCACCTATGCGCAAGCGGATCACGTCGCCCGGCACGAGTTCACGCGCGGGTATGGTGCTCCAGGCACCATCCCGCTTTACCCTAGCCTGAAGCGCCAGCTTTGCCTTCAGGGCGGCGATGACGTTTCCCGCCTGATACTCTTCGCGGAAGCCCACAATCGCATTCAGCATCAGGAGAGCCAGGATGACGCCCGCGTCCGGCCAGTGCCGGAGCACTGCGGACAGAGCAACCGCGATCATGATCATTACGGGAATCGGTCCCCAGAAGTGGGAGAGGAACTTCAGAACAGGGTTGACCTTCTTCTCTGTGAGCTCATTGTAGCCGTACTGGGCCAGGCGCGTTCGCGCCTCTCCAGCGCTGAGCCCATCGCTGGAGGACTTGAGCCGCTCCTGCAACTCAGCCAACGGCATGGCACCCAGGTCCTGCCCTTTTGCGGAAGTGCTCTGCTGCTTGGACTCAGCTGTGCCGGTCATGTCCTTTCACCTCGCCAAGCGCAAACTGGGACCAGCATGTCCTGGGTCTACTCTTCGGGGGTCGGGACTCTGTCCCGGTCAATTCTCGCCTGTCGCCATGCGCGGGAGACAGACGGCCAGATGCTACGGGTTGTGTTTCGTGGACAGCCAGTCCCCGAGCCATGAATGGCGCAGCCCCAAGCTGACTTGAGCCTGCCCTGACACCGGACGACGGTTGTGTCATATGGGGTCCTACCTCACTCTCCGACCCTATATCAAGGAAGCCCAGAGCTGGAGGTGATCAGCGACATGTCGGTTGATCAGAAAGTGTTTCCGCACATGCTCGCGTCCCTTGGCACCCAGCTCCTGGGCTTTCCGGTGGTCGCGAAGTAGCTCTACGGTCTTCTCCACGTATTCGTCGTCGCTGCCGACCAGGAATCCGCCCACTCCCTCCGGCATTTGCATCGGGATGCCGCCGGCCCGACCTGATACCATCGCGGTACCCTTCCACAATGTCTCTGACACGACCAGGCCGAAGCCCTCGCGAATGGACTTCTGCAGCACGACATCTGAGCAGGACTGGAAGGCGTTGACCTCGAGATTTCCTATGCCGGTGAAATTGGTCCTGACATGAATATCAGCGTCGTCTTTCGTTTCCTCGTTGATTTCGCGGTACATGTCCCAACCCTGCGGGTCATCGAGGGCCATCTGACCGAGGAGGGCCAACTGCGTACCTGGAACCTCCTGTCTCACACGCCTGTACACCTTGATGACGCCCAGAGGGTCTTTCCAGGGATCGAAGCGTGAGACCTGGGTGATGAGGAGACGATCGGGTTGCAGTCCGGTCCACTCGATAATCTGCCTGGATATATCTTTGGTCAGAGGCATGTTCTTGGGGCTTAGGGGATCTATGGACGGAGGAATAATGGCGTACTGTTCATTCCGCAAATCGAGCGGAACGAACTCCTCCATTGTGAATACCCGGGCATCGTACTCCGCCAGAAAAGGTCGCAAGAACCCGAGGACTTGAGGGTTGGGATGAGAGGTATCGATGTGACAGCGCCACACCCATTTCCCTTTGCCACGTCCGTGGAGACTTCGCATCGCCGCGGGTTGGGGATCATGGATCATCACGATGTCGTAGTCAGGCCCGAGAAGATCGGCGAACTTCCGGTTGTAGCTGAGGTAAGTGTCTTTGGTGTTCTGTGTCAGTTCCAACTCCATCCCTTGCAGGGCGTTGTGGAAGGACTTAGTCACCCGGAAAAAGGAGTCGTCACCGGGGATGATGTGCCATTCGGCGTCGATCCCCAGGGCCCGGCAAAAAGGAACCAAGGACTGGAGGAGCTCAGACACGCCTCCTCCATAGGCAGTAGCGTTGATATGGGCAACTCGGAGCCCCCGAAGGGGGGCGGCCATCACGCGCAACTTCTCGATCTCGTCGGCGCCAAAAAAAGAAGCGTATCTATTCAGGGGAATAGTCGCAACATCGACTCGCTGCAACATATCTCGTCGCCTCCTTCACTCACCGGGGCCGACTGTACGACATAGTTGAAATTCGGATCGCTGAATGCCGAATCGGTCCGCCGTAAGGTCCGGCCACCCACTTCTCTTCCTGAATCGGTGCGGATCTCACTGATCGTGGTGGTGTTGGCTCCCTGCTCCCGTCAGCGCCTCCAGCGCGGTTTGTGCCGCCAGCGGCACGGTCAGCGATCGCTCCATGCCCTCCAGCGCGGCCACTACCGGTTGCAGCACATTCTTGAGCTGCCCTCGGGCTAGCTCGTGCAGCACCCGGTGGGCGCCTTGCCGCAGCCAGGCCGAACCCGACCGCTTGATCAGCGCCTGAAGCAACGGCACGACACCCTCACGCCCCAGGTCTATCAACCCGTCGGCCGCCAGCCAGCGGACACCAAAGCCTCTGTCTTGCAGAGCTCGAACCAGCGCGGGGGCTGCCACCGGATCGGTTATCTGGCCCAGGGCTTTGGCTGCCTCCCACCTCACCTCTCTATGCGGATCCGCCAGCGCTTCGATCAAGGCGGGCACGGCCGGCCCTCCGATGCCCACCAGCCAGTGGCGTGCGTTCACACGCACGAGTGGGTCGTCTCCAGCCAGGTCAGCGATCGCCGAACTGGTGGACTCGTACCGGCGGCTTGCGAGGGTCGAGGCATGGAACCCGGCTGCCTCTTTGAGACTTTGGCGAGGCAAATCCACGTAAACCTTGCGATCCTCCCAACTCACGTGGCCGATTGATTGAGGCGACACGAGGACAGCCTTCCCCGGCAGCCAGTTGAGGGTGTCCACCAGCATATACTGAATGGCCCAGTCCTCGTCGTCGACGATGAAGTCCTTCACGTGACCGATGCCCCCATCGACGGCCTGGATGTGGTATCCGGTCACCTCCCGTGTGCTTCGCAGGTGGGGGTCGTCCTGCTTTTGACCAACTCTATGCTTGCCTCGGGCTGGCGTCTCCTCCTTGTGTGGCTCCGGCTGGACGACAGGTTCGGGGTACACACCTAGGGTGCCGCCCATCACCATCGCTGCGCCCCAGTATGGGGGCCAGCCATAGTACTCATGGAGTTGGACCTCATGCTGGCGTGACACAGGCATATCGCTATAGATGGTAGGGCTGTCTTCTATTTGCTGCCTCGTCAGCGAGACAGGGAAGGCTCGCGCATGCCAGTCTGGTGGCTGCAACGCGACGGGCGATATCAGGACGAGCCGTCCATGCAGCCAGCCTCCCGTGTCTACGATCATGTACCGGATACACCAAGTGTGGTCATCGAAGTAGAAATCGTGTACCCTCCCGATCTCACCATCCGTCGCCATAACGGCGATGCCAAACATATCTCCTGATTCACGCAACATCGCCTTCCTTCCTTCCTTTCTGCTAGCGTGCCGTCCCATCAGTCTGCCCCGGCCTTTCTCCACGATTGGCCCAGCGCGTACTGCAGCGGGCGCACGTGCCTGACGGGCTCTCACCTTTCAATGACGCCATCGAGGAACGGGATATGAAAGTGACCTGCCCCCATGAACGCTACCACACTCTATGTTAGTGTGCCCATGGCTCCTAGCCGTGACGAGGCGGAGCATCTGCCTGGCACGCAGATGGTCGCCTGGCTAGGGGTTGGGGATCGGTAGTCTGTGCTGCTCACCACGCGTGGGGACGGCTCAGAGTGTGAGCCCCACAGATACGGATGCAATATTGGCACCTCACAGCCTCAGCGTTTTCGCTGTCGCTGACAATGAGCAATCGTTGCATCTGCTGAGACCGTCTGCGGCTTCAGATCCGACCGGGGTTCTGAGCTATATCCGATGCTCCTCACGAACAACCCTGCGCGCGCCGGCGTGCCAGCTCGTCCGCCAGTCCCGCGGCGGCACGATCTCGTCCAGATTCTCGAGCTGGCCGATGGCCTCCAACCGGTGGTAGATGAGCTGCCAGGCGCAGGGCCGGTCGGGGTCGACCTCACACCCCTCCTCGCTCGAGCCCGCGCAGGGGCCGTTGAGGAGGCGCTTGGCGCAGCGGGTGATCGGGCAGATGCCGCCGAACTGCGACAGGACGCAGGAGCCGCAGCCGAGGCACTTCTCCGTCCACACGGCCTGCTCTTCAAGGATTCCCAGGAACTGCGTGTCGAGCGCGGCATAGACCGGCTTCTCGGGGAAGCGCTCGGCGATCGCCTGCACGCCGGCGCCGCAGCCGAAAGAGAGGATCGCCTCGTTGCGCTCCGCCGCCGTGGCCAGCTCGGCGATGAACTCGTTCTCGCACTGCCGCTCGATCGTCATCTGCTCGATCTCCAGCGGCCGGCCTTCCAGCCGTCGCGCCATGCGCATGGCGTAGGAGATGATGCTCACCTCGCGCTCGCCGCCGGCCAGGCACACGGTCACACACGTCCCGCAGCCGACGAAGAGGACCTTGTCGTGGTTCGCCAGAGCGCTCTTGATCTCCGCAATCGGCTTTCTACTCGCGACTATCATCTTCAGCCTTCGCTTTCTGGGCGGTGTCCGTGGAGCGGGCTGGGGCCGAGCCGCCCCACTGTCTCCACCATCTCCTGCACGCGCGCTACGAACGTCGGTGCCTCCGACGCCGACAGGTTCACCATGCGCAGCCGCTCCCGGCCGAGGCCTACCTCATCGAGGATCTGCTGCGCCGCCTCCACGCGCCGTCTCGCCCGCAGGTTCCCCTCGACGAAGTGGCAGCCCCCTTCCAGGCATCCCGCCACCAGCACCCCGTCGATCCCGCGCTCGAACGCGGCCAGGATCTGCTGCACCTCGACCTTGCCCGTACAGGGCACGTGGACGATGCGGACGTTCGCCGGATACTGCATACGCCTGGCGCCCGCCAGGTCCGCGGCGGCGTAGGCGCAGAAGTTGCAGCAGAACGCCAGGATCTCGCAGCGCTGGCCCTCCGCGCGCCCTCTCTTCTCTTCCGTCTCGATCATCTTGCGCTCTCCGGGGCGACGAGCAGCTCCTCCAGCATCGCCATGAGCTGCCCGTCCTCCTGGTTTTGCAGTTGAATCGCCTCAGCCGGACAGGCGGCGGCGCAGCTCCCGCAGCCGAGGCACTTCGCGACCTGGATCTCCACCTTCTGCTGCTGCTTGTTCAGGACCGGCGCGCCGTAGGGGCAGACCCTGACGCAGGTCATGCAGGCCGTGCAGGCGGAGGCGTCGACGCGGGCGACCTGCCCGCTGACCTCCAGATACGGCCGCGACAGGATAGTCGCCGCGCGCCCCGCCGCCGCGAGCGCCTGCGCAACCGTCTCGTCCATGAAGCGCGGCGAATGGGCGAGGCCGCAGACGAACACCCCCTCGCTCGTCAACTCGACCGGCCGCAGCTTGGGGTGCGCCTCCAGGAAGAAGCCGTCGGCCGTCAACGAAGTGCGCAGGATGGATGACAGCCGCGGGTTGTCGGTGCCGGGCGCTATCCCCGTGCTCAGCACCAGCAGGTCGGGACAGAGCAGCAGCTCGCGGCCGATGCCCGCGTCTTTGACCCGCACCGTCAGGCCGCCGTCGTCGCCGGTCTGCGGGTCCTCCCCCTCCGGATAGCGGATGAACAGCACCCCCGCCTCGCGCGCCTGCTGATAGTAGGTCTCGCGGAAGCCGTAGGTGCGGATGTCCTTGGCGAGGACGATCACGCGGGCCTGCGGCCGCTGCGCCTTCAGAGCCAGCGCGTTCTTCACCGCCTCCGCGCAGCAGACGCGGCTGCAGTAGTTGTTCTCCTCTGTCCGCGAGCCGACGCACTGGATCATCACCACCGTCGGGCTCTCGCCCAGCTCGCCCGGCAGCTCGTCGGCGGCCAGTTGCGCCTCGAGCTCGCGCTGCGTTATCACCCGCTCGTTCCGGCCGTGCAGGTGCTCCTCCGTCTCCCGCTCGACGCCGCCGGTCGCGATGATGGCGACGCCGTGTGTGATCATCCTCTCCCCCTTGCCCGACTGGATCAGGCTCCTGAAGCTCCCCACGTGCCCCGCCGTCTCAACGACCTCGGCGTTGAGATAGGTTGTGATGAAGGGATGCGACTCCACCCGCGCCATCAGCTCCCTCAGGAAACCCTGGATGTCTCCCCGCTCCAGCGTGTAGTGGATCGACCGCAGGTTGCCGCCAAGCGCGTCCGTCTTCTCTACCAGGTGCACGGCGAACCCCTGGTCGGCCAGCGAAAGGGCCGCCGTCATGCCGGCGAGACCGCCGCCGAGGATGAGGGTAGCGCGATTGACCGGTATGCGGCTCTGCTCCAGCGCCCGCAGCAGGCGCGCCCGCCCCACGGCCATTCGCATCAGGTCGCGCGCTTTCTCCGTCGCCTGGACGGGGTCGTCGCGGTGCACCCACGAGCACTGGTCGCGGATGTTCGTCATCGAGAAGAGATACGGGTTCAGACCCGACTCGCGCAGCGTCTCCTGGAAGAGCGCCTCGTGCGTCCGCGGCGAGCAGGATGCGACGACGAGGCGGTTCAGCCTGTGCTTCGCGATGAGCTCGCGGATGCGGGCCTGGCTGTTATCGGAGCAGGTGTAAAGATCGGTCTCCGCGTGGATGACGTTGGGCAGCGATGCCGCCTCCCGAGCCACCGCCTCCACGTCCACCACCGACGCGATGTTAAGACCGCAGTGGCAGATGAATACGCCGATCCGCGGCTCCTCATCGGTGATGTCCCGCTCCCTTGGGTACTCGTGCCTTTGCACCTGACTGCCGCGGCCGCGGGCCAGCATCTCCATCGCGGACGCCGCCGCCGCGCTCGCCTGCGCCACCGACTCCGGAATGTCCTTCGGCTCCTGGAAGGCGCCGGCGACGAACACGCCCGGTCGCGACGAGAGCACCGGCGTCAGGCGGTCCGTCTCGCAGAAGCCAAAGGCGTTCTGCTCTATGCCGAGGCGCGCGGCCAGCTCGTCGGCGCTCGCTCCGGGCCTCAGCCCCACGGAGAGCACGACCAGGTCGAACTCCTCCAGCCGCTCCTCTCCCGCCTCGTCGAAGTAGCGGACGCGCGCGCTCCTCGTGCCCGGCATCTCGACGACCCGCGAGGGGATCGCCCGGACGTATCGCACCCCGTGCTCGGCCTGGGCGCGGCTCACGTAGCGGTCGAACTCCTTGCCGAAGGCGCGGACGTCGATGCAGAAGATGGCTATCTCCAAATCGGCGTCGTGCTCGAGGGCGACCAGCGCCTCCTTCGTCGCCGACATGCAGCACACCGACGAGCAGTAGCCGTTGCCGCAGGCGCTGTCCCGCGAGCCCACGCACTGAATGAAGGCCACCCGCTTCACGGGCCCGCCGTCCGCCGGCCGCAGCAGCCTGCCCTCCGTCGGTCCTGAAGCGCTGAGCATCCGCTCGAACTGCAGCGACGACAGCACGTTCGGGTATCTGCCGTGGCCGTACTCGCCCCGCAGCGACGCCTCGAACTCCTCCGACCCGGGCGTCAGGATGACCGCGCCGACCCGGAGGGTCTCCGTTTGGGGCCGCATCTCGTGCAGGATGGCGCCAGGCCCGCACACACTCTCGCAGAGGCGGCAGTCGGCGCAGAGGCCGCAGTTGAGACAGCGCTGCGCCTCCGCGATGGCCTCTTCCTCCGAGTAGCCCAGGTCGATCTCGCGCATGTCCCGCAGGCGCTCCTCTACCGGGGCCTGAGGCATGGGCCGTCTCGGTTGGCGGGGAGCGTTGGGGGACGGGTTGCCCGCCCTCTTCGCCGCTTCCTCTCCCGCCGCCGGCCTCTCCGGTGGGCCTCCCCCGTTCAGACAGCGGTGGATCGCCTCCGCCGCCTCGTGGCCGTGCGCCATCGCCTCGACGAGCGACGCCGGCCCCAGCACCGCGTCGCCGCCGGCGAAGACGCCGGGGATCGCCGTGGCCAGCGAGCTGTCGCAGGCGATCCTGCCCGTCTGCTCAAACGGCAGCCCTGACAGGTCGGAGCCCTGGCCGATGGCGACGATCACGCTGTCGGCCTCGATCTTGAAGTTGGACCCCGCGACCGGCTCCGGACGGCGCCGCCCGCTCGCATCGGGCTCTCCCAGCCTCATCCGCAGGCACTCCAGCCCCTCCAGCGAACCGCCGCCGGCGATCACGCGAACAGGGTTCGCCAGGAAGAGGAACCTCACCCCTTCCTCCTCGGCCAGCCGCACCTCCTCATCGAGCGCCGGCATCTCCGCCCGTGAGCGGCGGTAGACGACCGTCACCTCC
>DAOUEO010000240.1:0-1825 GCA_034430455.1 Dehalococcoidia bacterium
CGGCGAGGGGGTCTTCATCGGCCGCACCGCCGACGCCATGGGGACGAGCTTCGACGTCGTCTACCTGCTGGGCATGACCGAGGGCCTCATGCCGCCGCGGGGGAGGGACGACCCGCTGCTCCCCGACCGCGAGCGCACGGCCGCCGGGGAGGAGATGCCGCTCCGCACGAGCCGCCTGGACGAGGAGCGGCGAGAGTATCTGGCCGCGCTGGCCGCCGCTGTGCGTGAGCGCGTCCTCATCTACCCCCGCGCCGACGTGCGGGGCCAACGGGGAAGGCTGCCCTCGCGCTGGCTGCTGGAGGAAGCGTCGCGGCTGGAGGGGCGGACGCTCTACAGCAGCGACCTCGACCCCCCGCCCTCGCGCGGATGGCTGACCGTCGTGCCGTCGTTTCAGGCGGCGCTCGGAGGCGGCGGCGAGCCCGCGTCCGAGCAGGAGTACGACCTGCGGAGCCTGCTGCGCTGGGGCGGCACGGGCACGAACATCACCTCGCACTATCTGATGAAGGAGACGCCGGCCCTCCGATCCGGCCTCGCGGTCGACCTCGGCCGCCAGAGCGCGCGCCTCACCCGCTGGGACGGCCTCGTCCAGAGCGTCGAGATACGCGCTCCGTCGCAGGAGCGCCCGGCGTCGCCGACCGCCCTCCAGAACTGGGCCGCCTGCCCCTTCCGCTACCTGCTCGGACACGTCCTCCGCATCGCCGAGACGGAGAGGCCGGAGGAGACGCTGACCATCAGCGCGAAGGACCGCGGCACCCTCCTCCACCAGGCGCTGGAGACGTTCATCCGCGAGTCGCCCCCGCGCACGGCGCCCGACCAGGCGTGGAGCGCCGAGGAGCGGGCGCGCCTGCGGGAGACCGGCGAGCGCCTCTGCGACGAGGCCGAGGCGGCGGGGATAACCGGCAAGCGGCTGCTCTGGCGACTGGAGCGCGAGCGCATCCTCCGAGACCTCGCCGGCTTCCTCGACGCCGACGAGGAGATGCGCCGCGAGAAGGGCTGCCTGCCCCTCGACGTCGAGATCGGCTTCGGCATGGGGGCAGCCGGCTCACGCCCGCCCGCCCTCGTCGCGCTGGCGGACGGCCGGACGGTCGCCTTGCGGGGGAAGATCGACCGCGTGGACCGGACGCTCGATGGCTCGCGTCTCATCGTGCTCGACTACAAGAGCGGCTCGGCGGGCTACTACTACGGGCTCGCCAAAGACCCGGTGAAGCGCGGCAGGCTCCTGCAACTGCCGATCTATGCCCTGGCCGCGCGGCAGTCCTACGGGGACGCCCTCGCCGTCGAGGCGTACTACTGGTTTGTAGGCGAAGACCAGGGCTACGAGCGTCAGGGGTATGCCATAGATGACACGACCCTGGCGGCGTTCCAGGAGACGATGGGCGTGATACTCGACGGGATATCGTCCGGGCTCTTCCCCGCCCGGCCGGGAAAGGCCAGGCAGGACACCTTCGAGAACTGCAGCCTCTGCCCCTACGACCGCGTCTGCCCCGGCAACCGCAGCCGCCTGTGGGAGCGCAAGCGGAGCGCGCCCGATCTCAAGCGATACCTGGAGATGGCAGAGCCCGATGAGTGAGGAAGACACCTTCCGGCCCGCCGACCAGACGGCGCGCGACCGCATCCGCGGGGAGCTGGACGCTACCCTCTTCGTCGAGGCGGGGGCCGGCACGGGCAAGACGACGGAGCTGGTCGAGCGCATCCTCCGCCTGGTGGCCACGGGGCGCGCCCGGATGCCGCAGCTCGCCGCCATCACCTTCACCGAGGCCGCCGCCGCCGAGCTGCGCGACCGCGTCCGCGAGGAGCTGGAGAAGGCGGCCCGCGACGACTCCTC
>DAOUEO010000241.1:0-3127 GCA_034430455.1 Dehalococcoidia bacterium
ACCGGCTACCCCGATCATAATGAAGAATCAAATGGCAGGCATCCCTGCCCGCCTAACGCCTCACCGGATGGACCGCGTCTTCGCCCGGACCCACTCCTGATTAAGGATGGCGAAGAGCAGAGAATCGCGCCATCTCCCCATCTGCCAGCTCTCCTCCACAAGATAGCCCTCGCGCCGCATGCCGATCCTCTCCAGCACCCGCCAGGACGCGACATTCTCCGCTTCGCAGGTGCCGACTATCCGATGCAGGCCCAGCTCCCGAAAGCCGAAGGCGAGGAGCCGGTAGGCAGCCTCCGTGGCATATCCCTGGTTCCTGTAGTCGTAGGCGATGAAGCAGCCAATCGACGCCTCATGGTCACTTTCGGCTGAGACTTTGAGGCCGCATCCACCTATCAGCGCCTCCTCTCCTCTCAGGAGAACGGCGAAGTCGTAGCGCTTCCGGGGGTTGGTGCTCCGAGAGGCTACTGCCGACCGGACGAAGTCGCCAGCCTCCTCCTCGCTGTTGGGGCCCCAATCGACGTGGGCAGGTCGTCGGGGGTCAGAGGCGTAGCTTTGCACCGTCGCCAAGTCGGCCTCTTCGAAGCATCGCAGCACAAGGCGTTGGGTCAGCAAGGATAGAGAGGAAACCATAGCCTCGGCCTCGCGATGAACCAGGCGCCTGGCCCGGCTAGGATACGCTCAGGGCGCCCTTCGCAGCCGAGACCAGGGCCGAGAAGGCGGTAGTATCGCGGACGGCGAGGTCCGCCAGTATCTTGCGGTCGACCTCGACGCCGGCCTTCGTCAACCCCTCGATGAAGCGGCCGTAGGTCAACCCCTCGGCGCGGGCGGCGGCGTTGATGCGCTGGATCCAGAGACGGCGGAACTGCCCCTTGCGGTCCCGCCGGCCGACGTAGGCGTAGTCGAGGGCGTGGAGAACGGACTCGTTGGCCCTCCGGAAGAGGCGGTGCCGCACCCCGCGGTAGCCTTGGGCCATGGCGATCGTCTTCTTGTGCCGTCGTCGGGCGGTGACTCCCCGCTTTACCCGCGTCAAGACATTCCTCCAGCTCTTAGACCCGCCGTCTCGGTTGCTGTTATCACCCGCCGTAGGGCATCAGGCGTCGCAGCCGCTTCTGAGCGGTCGGGTGAACCTCCATCATCTCGCTGATGTCGCCCTTGGCCCCCGTGGCCTTGCGACGGCGCAGATGGCTGATGTTGCCCTTTCGGCGCATGATCTTGCCGCTGCCCGTGATGTGGAAGCGGCGCTTGGTCCCTTTGTGGGTCTTCAGCTTGGGCAAATTAATGCTCCGGGGCTGCCTGCGGCGTCGGCACGCCCTTGGGCCCTTTGGGCTGCTTGGGCGCGCTCGGCACGAGGATCATCGTCATGAACCGTCCCTCGAGGGACGCCGGCTTCTCGATGGCAGCGATCTCTTTCACCTTCTCGTATATCTGGACAAGGAGGTCTCTACTCAGCTCGGGGTGGGACATCTCCCGACCACGAAACATTACCGATACCTTGACCTTGTCGCCTTCGCGCAGGAGCTTCTCGGTCACGCGGGCCTTCAGCTCCATGTCGTGAGGGGTGATCTTGGGCCGGAAGCGCACCTGACGCGTCACAACCTGCCGCTGGTGCTTCCGGGCCTCGCGCTCCCGCCGCGACTGCTCGTACTTGAACTTGCCGTAGTCCAGAACGCGACAGACCGGGGGTTGAACGGTAGGAGCGACCTCGACCAGGTCGGAGTTCTGCTCACGCGCGAGCTGCAAGGCGCGGGCCACGGGCGTCACGCCCAGTTTCTCGCCGTTCGCTCCGATTAGAAGGACCTCAGGGGCCCTTATGGCTTCGTTGATACGGAGTTCCCGAACTATGCCCGCACCCTCACGGAAGTCTCTTCAGATTCAATGCACCCCTTCTTGTAATTGGTCACTCTAGCACAGGAGCGGGGGCTAGTCAATGGGAATGGAACTGTAGTCTGTCATCCGGCAACATCCCTGGGTCAAGCCCGCCGCGTCCGCCTTCCCTTCAAGCCCGAAAGGGCCGCTTCTGCTAAGATAGATGTAGGGGATCGTCAGGAGGTGGCAAGTGCATGAGATAGCGATAGCACAGCAGATCGCCGCCAAGGTGATCAGCGAGGCAACGAAGGCCAAGGCCAAGAGCGTGGTGAAGGTAGAGATCGCCGTCGGCGACCTCGCCTTCCTCGAACCCACCAACGTGGAGATGTGGGTCAGGGAAGGGCTGCGGGACAGCACCGCCGGGGATGCCGCGATAGAGATAGACATCGTCAGGTCGACGCTTGCCTGCGGCGACTGCGGGTTCGTAGGGCATCCCAAGCTGCCGGAGCACCACGACCACCACCTGTCGCTGCCGCCTCTCTCCTGCCCCCACTGCGGCTCCCCCGATATACGTCTGGAGGAGCAGCAGCGCGACTGCATCCTCAAGAGGATAGAGCTAGAAGTCTAATGCAGCGCCTGAGAGTAACGATCCGCGGCGCTGTCCAGGGCGTCGGTTTCCGGCCCTTTGTCTACCGTCTGGCCACAGAGATGGGCCTCGGCGGCTGGGTCAAGAACAGCCCTCAAGGCGTCTTCATCGAGGCGGAAGGAGGGAAGGAGACCCTGGACGCGTTCCTCCTGCGCCTGGAGCGGGAGAAGCCGCAGCTATCATTCATCCAGAGCCTGGAGTACTCCCTGCTCGAGCCCGTGGGCTACGAGGGGTTCCAGATCCGCCACAGCGACGCCGCAGGGGAGAAGGCGACGGTCATCCTGCCCGACATCGCCACCTGCCCCCAGTGCCGGGCGGAGCTGCTCGACCCCGGCGACCGCCGCTCCCGCTATCCCTTCACCAACTGCACCCTCTGCGGGCCGCGGTTCAGCATCATCCAGGCCCTCCCCTATGACCGGGCGAACACGACCATGAAGTCGTTCGTAATGTGCCCCGACTGCCGGCGCGAGTACGAAGACCCCGCCGACCGGCGCTTTCACGCCCAGCCGGACGCCTGCGGGGTGTGCGGCCCTCACCTATCGCTGTGGGACGGGAAGGGGGAAGCGCTGGCCGCAAGCGACAGCGCTCTCAAGAGGGCAGCGACAGTCATCAAGCGAGGGCGTATCCTCGCCCTGAAGGGGCTGGGCGGCTTCCAGCTCCTGGTGGACGGCCGCA
>DAOUEO010000242.1:0-4622 GCA_034430455.1 Dehalococcoidia bacterium
GAGGGCTACGCTCAACGAGAGCCAGCACAGCATCCTCTTCGACGTCACAGGGTCACCCCCTGATCATGGTTGAGACTTCTGATGCCGGCGCAGGTTCGGGCGGTGCCGGCGGGTGGTTGATCCTGGGTAATCTTAGCGATGGGTGCCCGCGCGCGCAAGCACCCGCTCCGGGCGCCCCTACTCGGGCGTCGATTCGAAGCTGACGGGATCCCCGAAGGCCACCCACTTGCCGTCCTCGACGCGGTTATACATCTCGATCTCAAGCGGTCGGTGATCAGTAGGGCTGAGGCTCATCGGCACCATGCAGGCGGAGCAGACCCAGCCACGGATCGACTCAGCGGCATCGAGAAAGCTCTCGCGCGTGAGGTCGCTACCGGCCCGGTTGAGCACCTCAACGATGAGCTCGCCCATTGCGGCGCCATAGAGCGAGAAGTTGCTGACGGGCTCGCCGCGGCCGTACTCCTCCATGATCTCGTAGTGCTTCTTTATGGCCGGGTGGTCGGTTTCATACACCTGGTGACCCATAACGATGCTGATGACCCCTTCGGCGTCCTCTTCGCCTGCCAACTGGATGAAGATTTCGCTCGCGCAGATGCCGCTGACGAGTATGGGGACATCCCAGTTGAGGACCTCGCGGGCTGTTTTCGCGAGGCTAGCAGCCTGCGGGGGGATGGCGAAGGCGATGACGACTTCTGCGCCGGCGTTCCGCAGCCTTTGTGTCTGGGCGGCCGCTTCGAAGTTGATCGCCTCGTACGTCTCCTTGGCGACGACCTGCACGTCGCTGCCCTCGAGGGCCATTTCCAGGCCCTTTTCGCTGTCGGTCCCCATCTCATCGTTCTGGAGGAGGAGGCCCAGCTTCTTGCCGGGGTAATTCTCAACGACGTATTTGCCCAGCATACGCCCTTCGGTGACGAAATCGACGCTGCCGGCGAAGCGGCTGTGCACGGGCGGCTCAGACCACTTGAGGAGGCCGGCGGTGACAAACATGTCCGGGACGCCCTTCTCCTCGAGGTATTTCCAGACCGCGCTGTGGGTCGCCTCGCCCAGCCCGGCGACGATGGCGAACACCTTGTCCTGCTCCACCAGCTTGCGCACTACCTCGACCGTGTCCGGGGGGTTGTAGTGGTCGTCGGCGATGAGGAAGGTGATCTTGCGGCCGTTGACGCCGCCCTGGTCATTGATGTAGTCGAAGTAGGCGCGCAGGCCGTAGGCGATGGGGGCGTAGGCGGCAGCGGGGCTCTGGCTGAGGGGGAAGTGGGTGCCCAGCTTGATCTCGGTGTCGGTCACTCCGGTGGTATCACCGTCCGCCGGGGCCTCCGTAGCGCCGGCGGTGACGGCGGGGGTCGTCTTGCCCCCTTCCTCTTCTTCCTTGCATGCAGCGGCCAACAGCATGACCGCCGCGAGCGCCGCCAGGAGGAGCAACGCCCATCGCTTTGATGGCACCTGCGAAGATAGCATGATCCCACCGCCTTGGGCGATGGGCCGCCACCGCGGATGCAGCGAACACCCCATCGCCCCAGCTCGAATCTCTTTGTCCGGCAACCCCGAGGGGGAGCAGAGACTGCTCACCCCCTCGGGATGCTACGCATTACTGATGACCGTGCCTTAAGTCGCCCTACGGGAGCGCCGGTTCACTGGCTGCGTCCGGATGGGGCGTCGGCACCGTGCAATCCTCGGTGGACTCAAAGCTGATGTTCTCTTCGCTGACCCACTCCCACCTGAAGGTATCTGCGTCGGTCCCCGTGGCCTCCACATAGCGCTCCACTTCCGTGAAGCGGTGATCCGTGGGGGAGAGGCTCGCGGGCGCTATGCCGACGGGAGCATCCCACTCGCACAGCGACTCGGCGGTGGTCAGGAAGGCGTCGCGCGTCAGCTCTGGGCCGGTCTGCTGCAGGAGGTGCACCGTGGCCTGGGCGATCACGTATCCGGTGAGCGTCAGGTTGTTGGGCTCTGCGCCTCCGTACTTTGCCAAGTTCTCCCTGAACGCGGCAATGCCCGGCCAGTCCGCCTCGTAGGCCTGGTGGCCGTAGACCACGGATACGGTGCCCGCGATGTTATCGTAGCCCGCCAGTGCGCCTTCGATCTCGACAGCGTCGACGCCGGTGATGACGAAGGGGACGTCCCAGCTCAGGGTGGTACGCGCCGTGTTGATGAGGCTGGCGGCCTGCTGGGGCATTGCGTACATCGCTATGACGTCGACGTTTTCGTTCTGCAGCCGCTGGGTGTGGGCGGTGACGTCGGTCTGGGTCGCGTCATAGTACTCGGTGACGATCTCCAGTTCGGCGCCCGCGTCCTCGATACCCATCTTCAATCCCTCCTCGCCCTGCTTGCCGAAGTCGTCGTTCTGGGCGAGGATGCCGAGCTTCATGCCGTCGAAGTTCTCGCCGATGTACTGGCCGAGGATGCGTCCCTCGGTCGGGTAGTCAACGAGCCAGGTGAAGCGGTTTCGCGAGACGGGCACCGTGAACCTTTCCTCGGCGGCCAGGAGCCACATGTCAGGGACGCCCTTTTCCTCCAAGTACTTGTAGCAGGCATTCTGGGCATCCGTCCCCAGACCTCCCTGGAGAGCGAATACCTTGTCCTGCTCAACCAGCTTGCGCGCGGCCTCGATGGCTCCGGCCCCGGTGTACTGGGAATCCCCGAGGACGAGGTTGATCTTGCGGCCGTAGACGCCGCCGTTGTCGTTTATGTAGTCGAAGTAGGCCTGCATTCCCTGGCTGATGGGGACGCCCCAGGCCGTGGCGACGGTATTACTCAGGGGGAGAAGGGTACCGATCTTGATCTCGGTGTCGGTCACCCCGTCGGTATTGCCCGGCCACTCGCTCGGGGTGGTAGCCTCTGCGGTGACACCCTCGGCGGGGGTTTCCTTGCCGTTTTCCTTATCTTCATCATCCCCACATGCTACGAGCAGCAGCATCGCCGCCGCCAGCACCGCCACCAAGAGTAGGGGCCATCGCTTAAGTAGTGCCTGCATCTTGATTCACCTCCATGTTCCTTCTGCCCGCTCCCACGAGCAGGCGCTTCCTGCTTGCTTACGGATTGAAGCGGACGGCTGACTCCCGTCCTGTCCTCGCCTCCTATTCTGGTTGCTGGTCAAACCCAGGAGGGGGCGTAGGCGTTACGCACTCCTCGGTGGACTCGAAGCCAAAGGGCTCGCCGAAGGGCTCCCACTTGAAGGTATCTGCGTCGGTACCCGTGGCCCTTACGTAGAGCTGCACCTCTGTGGGTCGGTGATCGGTGGGGGAGGTGCTTGTGGGCACGAAACAGGTGGAGCAAACGAACTCGCACACGGACTCGGCGGCGTCCAGGAAAGAGTCGCGTGTCAGGTCGGGGCCGGCCTGCCTGAGGAGGTTCACCATGGCCTCGGAGATGGCGTAGCCAACGAGCGTCAGGTTGTCGGGCTTCACGTCGGGGGCGTACTCGGCCATTATCTCGTAGTGCTTGGCGATTCCCGGCTCCTCGGTCTCGAAGGCCTGGTGGCCGATGGTCACGGATACGGCGCCCTCGATGTTCTCGTAGCCTGCCAGGCCGGCGACGATCTCTACAGCGTCGGTGCCGGTGATGACGACGGGTACGTCCCAGCTCAGGGTCTCGCGCGCCGTCTTGAAGAGGCTGGCGGCCTGGAGGGGCATGCCGTAGAAGCCGATGACGTCGACGTTATCGTTCTTGAGGCGCTGCACCTGGGAGGTAATGTCGTTCTGGGTCTCGTCGTAGTACTCGGTGAAGATCTCCATCTCGGCGCCCTGGTCCTCGAGACCCTGCTTGATTCCCTGCTCACCTTCTTTGCCGAAGTCATCGTTCTGGGCGATGATGCCCAGCTTGCCGCCGTCGAAGTTGTCGGCGATGTACTTGCCGAGGATGCGCCCTTCGGTAATGTAGTCGACGAGGAAGCCGAAGCGGTTTCGGGAGATGGGCACCGTCCATTTGGTGTTGCCGGTGAGGAGGAACATGTCCGGCACACCCTTCTCCTCGAGGTACTGGTATACGGCGCTGTGGGCCGCCGTACCAAGGCTCCCCTGGAGGGCGAAGATCTTGTCCTGCTCCACCAGCTTGCGCACTGTCTCGATGGCTACGGGCCCGACATACTGGCTATCGCCGATGATGAAGTCGATCTTCCGGCCGTAGATGCCGCCCTGGTCGTTTATGTAGTCGTAATAGGCCCGCATGCCCCTGCTGAGGGGGACTCCCCAGGCCGCGGCGGCGGAGTTGCTCATGGGGAGAAGGGTGCCGATCTTGATCTCGGTGTCCGGCACTTCCGTGCTGTCGCCGGGCCCCGCCATAGCTGTGGGGCCGGGGGTTTTCTCGCTGTCTCCATTCTCGTCCTCACAGGCAAGCAGCAGCATCGCCGCCGCCAGCAGCACCACCACCAGGAGTAGGGACCACCGTTTTAGCAGTGCCTGCATCTCGTCTTCCTCCGCGCACCGTTGATGCCAGCTCTCACGATCGAGCCTCAGTCCCCTCACCCGACACGGTCAGCGCCGAGGGCCCTCCCCCGAAAGGCGCTTCCCAAGTCCAGAGTATACCAGGGTTGAGGAGGGTGTGCCCTTAGCCGCCGTCCCTTTTTGGTCGAGAGCGCGAAAACGGTCGGGTGATCAGCTCTAGGAGCTTCTCCCCGTGGCGTT
>DAOUEO010000243.1:0-3385 GCA_034430455.1 Dehalococcoidia bacterium
GCGACGGGGCGTCCGCGGTGCCCGTCTCCTCCGGCCCTTCCTGCCCGTAGTGGGCGCGTTCACCCTGCAAAACCGCTGGTTCCGCGAGCGATCGCTGCGGAGCGGCTGCTACGACCCCGCCTACGTCACGCCCGAGGTCATGGAGGGCTACCTCAGGCCCAGCCGTATCCGCGGCTACATCCGCTCGCTGGGGAGGCTAATGGTCGACCGGAAGAACGACCTGCCGCTCGACCCTTCCGCTATCTGCCAGCCTACCCTTATCATTTGGGGTGAGGGCGACCGCTGGCTCCCGCCGTCGCGCGGCCGGGCGCTCGAGGAGACCCTACCCGATTCGCGGCTCGTGACCGTCGAAAGAGCGGGCCATCTCGTCTTGGAAGAGCAGCCGGAGGAATCGGCTCGCGCCATCAGCGACTTCTTGCAGCCCTAGCCGTCGCTCTACCGTACAGTCGAAGCAGGAGGAACGCCAATGCAACCGAAAAGGCCCAAGAAGGGGAGTGCGGCCGTGAGGCGGAGGCGGTTGCCGCTGCGCCGCGTGGCCTTGGCTGCCGTCGCCGCGGTGGTCGTCGTGCTTGGCGCCATCCTGCTTGGCGCGGCCCTTAGGGATGGCGACGGCGCTTCCAGCGATGGTGTGGTTACCCCTGGCGTTCATAACGCATGTGATCAGGAGGGGTGTGTTCTTGGTGAGCCCGATGCGCCGGTTACCATAATAGAGTACTTCAGCTATTACTGCGGCCACTGTGGAAGCTTCGCTCTGGAGACAGCTCCTTTGATTGAGAAGGATTTTGCTGAGCCGGGCCTGGTCAGGTTTGAGCTTCATCCGCTCGCTACGGAGGGAGAACCTCTTTGGGCATCCGAGGCCAGCGCCTGTGCCGGCGAGCAGAACCGCTACTGGGACTATCATGACCTGCTCTTTGCCAACCAGTACCAGGGAGCCTATCAGCTAGACAAACTGAAAGAGTACGCCGCCCAGCTCGGTCTGGACACGGGATCGTTCAACGATTGCCTGGACTCGCACAAGTACGAGGATGCGGTGGTGGATGAGACGATGGAGGTATATGAGGTGGGCATCACAGCGACCCCTACCTTCTTCATCGGCAGCACGGAGGAGATGGCGGCGGATAGCGTCCCCTACTCCGATCATACGAAGATCGTCGGCGCCTATCCCTACGACACCTTCAAGAAGGCGATCGAGGAAGAGCTAGAAAAGGTCCAATGAGTGAAGCTGAGGTGAAGAGAGCGGCGGAGGAGGCAGAGAATGAACGCCCTTCGCTGAATTGGCAATCATCGTGGAACGTGGCCGTATCTGCGCTCGTTATCCTCCTCTCCCTCGCCGGCATCGGTGTGGCCGGCTATCTGACCTATGCCTATTGGTTCGAGGAATCGGTCGCCTGCGCTGGCCTGAGTAGCTGCGACGCCGTCGCCCAGAGCAGCTACTCCCACATCGGGCCCATCCCCATCGGCCTTCTCGGTCTGTTGGGGTATGTGGCTCTCCTCTCCGTGGCCGTCTTCTGGCTCCGCGTCGGCGACCGCTGGGGCGACTGGCCGCTGCTCGCGATCTGGGGGATGGCCCTCGGCGGCGTCGCCTATTCCGCCTACCTGACCTACCTCGAGATCTTCGTCATCGAAGCCGCCTGCATCTGGTGCGTGTCGTCGGCCGTCATCATGGTCGGCATCCTGCTCGTCTCGACCGCCGGTATCCTGACGATGAGTGGGCAGGAGGAAGAAGAGGAGTAGTACTCCCGCCTACGCCGTCCCCCGCAGCCCCAACTCATCCGCCACCCCCTTCAGCGCCTCGATCACCTCGCCGATGTGCTCCTCCAGCGGCGCGCCCAGCGCTTCCGCCCCCTTCACGATGTCCTCCCGGTTCACGGCGCGGGCGAACGCCTTGTCCTTCATCTTCTTGCGCACCGACGACGCCTCCACGTCGAGCACGCTCTTGCTCGGCCGCACCAGCGCCACAGCGATCACTAACCCCGACAGCTCGTCCACCGCGTACAGCGTCTTCTCCATCAGGCTATCGCGGGAGAGGCCGAGGTGGTCGGCGTGGCTGAGCACGCCCCGGACTATCTCCTCCGGGACGCCGCGCTCCCGCAGGATCTTCGCGCCCTCCTGGGGGTGCTTGTCGAGCGTCGGGTGGATTTCGTAGTCGAAGTCGTGCAGCAGCCCGACGACGCTCCACATCTCCTCGTCCTCGCCGTACTTGCGGGCGTAGCGGCGCATCGCGGCCTCGACCGCGAGGGCGTGCTTGCGCAGGCTCTCGTTCTTCGTGTACTCGCACAGCAACTCCCAGGCCTCTTCCCGGTTCATCTGCGTCTCCTTTGCGCTTTCCCTGGCACCACCGACGTTATCGTTATGCCGCGTTTGGTGCCTGTCGCGCAAGAGCTGCGTGGTTCGTCCCACCCGCCTGCCTACCGGCAGGCAGGCCCGCCCGCCGACGTTCCGTCCGCAGAGACCGTTTCCCCGCCCCCGTCGACGGCCATGCCCGCGAGGGTATTGACGAACGTGTGTTCTCCTGCTACCATGGGTGCGGTCACATGGACGCCATCGACAAGCTCCGGCTGTTGGGCAGCAACTCCTCCGTCATCGGCGACAAGGACGCCTCCGGCAGTGGCTGCGGCGTTCCCCTCGTACGGCCCCGCCGCGAGCGTGCCCTCCCCGGCATCTACCGTGCCGCCGTCCCCGGTCGTGGTCGCGTCCCCCTGTTGCGCGTCCTCATGACCAACGTCTGCCAGTATGATTGCCGCTACTGCGCCATCAACTGCCACCGCGACATCCCGCGCGACTCCTTCCAGCCCGAGGAGTTGGTCAAACTCTTCCTAGAGCTGAACCGACGGGGTGCTGCTGACGGCCTCTTCCTCAGCTCGGGCGTCGGCGGCGACCCCGGCAAGACCGAGGCGCGCATGCTCGAGACCGTCGCCCTCCTGCGCGAGAGGGAGGGCTTTCGCGGCTACATCCACCTCAAGATCATGCCCGGCCTGCCCCTCGGTTACGTCGAGTGCGCGGCCGGCCTCGTCGACCGGCTCTCCATCAACCTCGAGGCCCCCACGCTGGAGCATCTCGCCCGCATCGCCCCCAGGAAGGCGGCGGCGACCAACGCCCTGCCCGCCATGGAGACCGTCCGGCGCATCAAAGACAGCGTCCCCCGACTCCTTCCCGCTGGCCAGACGACGCAACTCGTCGTGGGCGCCGCCGGCGAGTCGGACCGGGAGATACTGGAGCGTTCCCGCTGGCTCTACGGCCACCTCAAGATGCGTCGCGTCTACTACAGCGCCTACCAGCCCGTATGCGGCGAGGAGCTGGCCCCGCCGGCGCCGCCCGCCCGCGAGCACCGCCTCTACCAGTCCGACTGGCTCCTGCGCCACTATCCCATCCCTCTCGACGAGCT
>DAOUEO010000244.1:0-2558 GCA_034430455.1 Dehalococcoidia bacterium
AGTCTCAGGGGGACACCCCCTGTAACCCCCGCCAAAGGGGGATTCTCCCCCTCTGGACTCCCCCATCTCATCGGGTGATTGCCATCTGCGAGATGAATCCCGCAGCCTTTCGTGTGAGGGACGTTGTGCGCGTGGGTGACGTCGGCGTGGTGGCCGCAACATAGGCGTGGTCTGTCCCACCCGCCCGCCCAGGAACGTTTGCTATTCTGGGGGACACCCCCAAACCCCCGTCAGAGGGGGATTCTCCCCCTCTGAACTCCCCCTATGGGACGCACTTAGGCGGGCAGGCAGGCTTCCGCTACGCCCTCACAGGTGCCGGAAACAGACACCACCCCTGGAAGGCTAAAGCCTTCCGCTACACGCCCCACCGCAAAGGTGGAAGCAGTCCGCGGGCCGCGGGTCGTTCGCCAGCTCTAGCTGTCGCTGATGGCGGTGAGGTCGAAGAAATCGCCTTTGTCGACGTCGACGAGGCCCCTGTCGGTGAGCTTGAGGGAGGGGATGACGGGCAAGGCCAGGAAGGAAAGGAGGGCGAAGGGCTCATCCAGGACGGCGCCGAGGGAGCACGCGGCGGCGTCGACGGCGGCAAGCCCCTCGGAGACCGACTCGATGGGGTCGGTGGACATGAGGCCGAGGACGGGCAGAGACAGGGCAGCAAGGGGACGCCCTCCGGAGACGACGACGAGGCCGCCCTGCATCGCCGCCACGTGATTGACGGCCTGGTAGAGGTCGTCGTCGTCGGCACCGACGGCGATTATGTTGTGGGAGTCGTGGGCGTAGGAGGAGGCGAGGGCGCCGCGCTTGAGCCCAAAGCCGCTGACGAGGCCGACGCCGACTCTCCCGCTCCCCTGGTGTCGCTCGACGACGGCGAGCTTGAGGATGTCGCGCGCGGGGTCGGGAAGGACACGGCCACCCTCGACGGGCACTTCTTCGATGCGCCGCCCGGTGAGGATCTGGCCGGGGATGGCCTCGATGACGGGGTAGCGGGGGCCGACGGCGGGCAGGGCGAAGGAGTCGCGGCTGAGGCCGGCGACGTTGAAGGAGTGGGTGAGCCGCTGGTCAACCTCCGCCGGCGCGGCGAAGAGGGCGTGGCCGTCTTCGGCGACGAGGCGGCCATCAATGTAGACTTGCCGCGGTCGAAGGGAGCGCAGGTCGTCGCAGACGAGGAGGTGGGCACGGTAGCCCGGCGCGACGGCGCCCAGGCCCGGCAGCCGGAAGCAGGCGGCGGCGTTGATGGTGGCGAGCTGGACGGCGCGCAGGGGGTCGAGGCCGAGGGATATCGCCTTGCGCACGACGGCGTCGATGTCGCCGTCCTCGCGGAGGTCGCGGCAGGAGCGGTCGTCGACGACGAAGAGGCAGCGGGAGGCGGTACGGTCGTCGACGAGGGGCAGGAGAGCGGCGAGGTTCTTCTCGGTGGTGCCCTCACGGATCATGAGGTACATGCCGCGACGTAGCTTCTCGCGCCCCTCTTCGAGGGTGGTCGACTCGTGGTCGGAGTGGGGGCCGGCGACGAGGTAGGCGCTGAGCGCGGCGCCGCTGAGCCCGGGGGCATGGCCGTCGATGGGGCGGCCGGCGGCGGCCTCGATCCTCGTCAGGACGTCGGGCCGTCCCTGGATGACGCCGGGGAAGTCCATCATCTCGCCCAGGCCGACGGCGCCCGCCAGCCGCAGGGCCCGCTCGATCTCGTCGGGGCCCATCGAGGCGCCCGCGGTCTCGAGCGCGGTGGCGGGGACGCAGGAGGGGACCACGAGGTAGAGATCGAGCGGCAGCGCGGCGGCGGCACGGACTGCCTCCTCCACCCCCCACAGGCCGGCGACGTTGGCGAGCTCGTGCAGGTCGCTGACGACGGCGGCGGTGCCACGGGCGACGACGGCGCGGGCATATTCGCCGATCCATAGGTGGGAGCTTTCGATGTGGGTGTGGCCGTTGATGAAGGCGGGCAAAAGGTAGCGTCCACGCAGGTCGACGGTGCGGCGCGCCCGGTAGCCGGGGCCGAGGGCGGCGACGCGCCCGCCGAATACGAGGACGTCGATCTCTTCGATCTCGGCGGTGAGGGTGTTGACGACGCGGCCGTTGGCGAAGCGGAGGTCGGCGGGCGCGTCGCCGCGGGCAACGGCGATGATCTCGGGCAGGCTCATTGCTCTCCCTCCACGACGTAGATGTCGGGCAAGGCGCGATACTTCTCGGCGCAGTCGAGGCCGTAGCCGACGAGCCAGCCGTCGCCGACGGTGAAGCCGTGGTAGTCCACGAGGGGTTCTTCTTCGTCGTCGTCGCGGGTCCGAACGAGGAGGGCGCAGACACGCAGGCTCGCGGGCCCGCGGCGGGCGAGGTGGCGACGGAGGAAGCGGAGGGTGCGGCCGGTATCGACGATGTCCTCGACGACGACGACGTGCCTGCCCCGGAGGTCGCTCTGGGGGCGCAGGCGGAGGCTGATCTTTTCCGAGCCGACGGCGCCCTTGAGGCCGTAGCTCGATAGCTGGATGAAGTCGATCTCCGGCGGCTCGTCGAGGCGGCGCGTGAGGTCGGCGAGGAAGACGTAGGCACCCTTGAGGACGCCGAGG